>JBGQLF010000357.1:0-8444 GCA_041499985.1 Gemmataceae bacterium | reverse complement strand
GAGCGACGCTCCGGGGCGCCCTGCCTGTCGTGGAGCAGCGATGAAGAGCGTATGGCGGTGGCCCATCTGGCGGCTCTCTACGAACGCGTCCGCTATGCGCCTCCGGGCGACCCCTTGTCTGACACGGCCCTGGCCGTGGCCCGGCGCGACCTCTGTATCCTGGGCGGGGTGCCGGCCCTATGAAACCCTTCACGCCACGGCGGTCGACGCCGGCTTGCCTGACGCGCTGGCTGATGGTTTGCATCGGGTTCCTGATTCCGTTGCCGGCCGCTCGGGCCCAGATGGAACCGGTGCCGTTCGGCCAGGGAACGCACGCCTTTCGCCGGATTCTCAACGATCTTGATCTGACGCCGCTTACTTCAGTGGAGGATCTGGCCAGGCAGCCTGAGAACACGCTGCTCATCGTCCTGGGCGAGATCAGCATCCTGGAGCGAATGGCCTTCGCTCGCGACCCCAAGTCGCCCTTCCTCGCGAGTTTTCTCCGGCAGGGAGGCGCGGCCCTGGTGGCGACCGACCGCTGGAGGTACGGCTGGTACTGGCACGGCCAGGAGTGGTTTCGAGTGGGTGCGCAGCTGCGTCTCGAGGCTGGTTCGCCCTTGGCGTTTCGCAGCATGCATGCGCATTGCATCCCCGTGCTGCCCGACCGGGACCAGAAGCCCCAGCTCTTCCCCAAGCAAGGGCACTCGGTCTGGACCAATTGCCCTGCGTACTTCTCGCAGCATCCGTGGGATCTGCCGGTGTTGGCGACGCTGCCGCCGGAGTGCCGGACTGCGAACAGGCTCACGGCGGTTCCTGGACCGCTGGACTTTGCCCTGGGCGGTGACTGGGGCAACCGCGGCGGGCGTATCCTGGTGCTCGCGGATCACAGCATCTTTATCAACGACATGATGCTCCAGCCGGATACCGGCAACATCGACTTCACGTACAACTGCATCCAGTGGTTAACGGACAACGGCAAGCGCAAGCAGGTCCTGTTTATCGAGGAAAACACTCTTCAGAAGAGCTTTGAAGTCCCGGTCAAGGAGATGCCGCCTCCCCCCTTGCCTCCGCCCGAGGCCCTGGTGCCGATCATCGATGAAACCATCAAGAACCTCGAAGAGGAGAACGTCTTCAATCAGGTGGCCATGAATGTCCTCGAGGATACGCTGGCCCGGCAGTTCGGCGCCTGGTTGGGGCCGGTCGAGGCCCTGGCGCTGCTTCTGACTCTAAGCCTGCTGTCGTTCGGGATGAGCCGGCTGATGCGAGCCCGCCACCGCATTGAGGTCGGCACGCCGCTGCTGGAGAATGCGCTCGCTCGCCTGACTCCTTCGGAGGCACTCGTGGAGCAGCGCCGCCAAGCCATGCTGCAAAGCGGTAATCTCTGGGAGAGCGCCCGGGCGCGGGCCCGGCAATGTTTCGAGTCGGTCTTGGATATCTCGTCCGCAGCCGGGGGCCGCTTGCTGGGAAGGACGCCGCCCGCGCCGCGGATTCGCCTGCTGGCAGGTTGGTGGCAGAGCCGGCGCTTGCAGCACCAGTGGGACCGGCTCTGGCAACTGGCGTTTGGCCGTACACCTACGCGCGTCTCACCACGGCAGTGGGAACAGTTGCTGCGCGAGATCGACGATGTGGAGGCCGGCCTGGCCGATGGCATCATTCAGGTCTCAGGTCTCAGGGATCAGGGATCAGGCACACAGGGCTAAGCATGCAAGGCCTGGATACCTGAGTCCTGATCCCTGATCCCTAAGTCCTGATCCCTGATCCCTGCTAAGGACACCATTCGTTATGACAGTCCGGACCAATCGAAGCAATGACGGGATCGCCGTTCGCCAATTGGCCGAGCGGGTCCGCGAGCTGCGCGACCGTACCCTGGCGGAGGTCGGCCGGGTCGTGGTCGGCATGGAGACGGTAACGCACCAGTTCCTGATCGCGCTGCTGGCCGCCGGGCACGTGCTTCTCGAAGGGGTTCCCGGCGTCGCCAAGACCACCCTGTCGAAAACATTTGCGCGCGTGCTTGGCATCCATTACCAGCGCCTACAATTTACGCCTGATCTGTTGCCTTCGGACGTGACCGGCACCTACATCTTCGATCGCAAGGAAAACGACTTCGTCTTGCGCAAGGGGCCGATCTTCTGCCAGGTGCTCCTGGCCGATGAAGTCAACCGGTCCCCCGCCAAGACACAGTCGGCCCTGCTCGAAGCGATGCAGGAAAACCAGGTCACCATCGAGGGCACCACGCTGCCGTTGCCGCAGCCATTCATGGTCCTGGCCACGCAAAACCCTGTCGAGCAGGAAGGCGTGTACCGTCTGCCCGAGGCCCAGCTGGACCGGTTTCTGTTGCGCGTCGACATGGGTTATCCGGGACGCCTCCATGAAGTGGCCATGCTCAAGCTGCACAGCGGCACCATCGACGAAGTAGCGCCTCTGTTTACTCCGGAAAGCATCCTCGACATCCAGGGGCAGCTGTCGGGGGTGCACGGCACCGAGGCGTTGTTGCACTACATCGTCGATTTGGCCGAGGCCAGCCGCGATCATCCGGATGTGGCTCTGGGAGCCAGTCCGCGGGCGTCGTTGTGCCTGCTCCGCTGTGCCCGGGCGCGTGCCCTGCTCGACGGCCGGCACTATTTCACGCACGAAGACGTGCAGGCCGTCGCCCTGGGAGTCCTGGGGCATCGCCTGATCATCCGCCCCGAAGCGGAGGTGGAGGGCAAACACGTCGGCGACGTTGTCCGCGAGCTGTTGGCTTCGGTGCGTGTGCTGGAGACGGCGTGAGAAGAGCTCTGTTCTACCGTCGGAGCAAGACCCCATAAAGGGGAAGAACTGACCAAAGATTTCTTGGGGCTTGGGAGATTACAATGCAACCAAAGCAGCTGGCGGAGACACTCCGGCAGGTATATGGCGGACCTATGTCCGAGGCTGAGATGAAATTCCTTCGCGACCTCCAGGCTTTTATCGACTTTGCCATCCGCAATGGGTTGAGTTTTCACACCACTATGGCCTATTTGAGCCACGATTGGAATGAGTTCGCGCGCTATGGGTTTGATTACGAAGCCGTCAGGAGTCACGGTTTTTCGCCCCGAGTGACCGGCTTTTCCGAAATAACGGCGGACGCCGTTGGTGAGCCGGAATAACCTGTTGCGGCTTCCTCATGCCAAACTACATGCGCAGGGGACCAACCAATGCCCGTACAGCGTGGGGAGATCTACTATGTCTACTTGGATCCAGTCTTCGGTCGAGAGATGGGGGGATACAAGACTCGTCCGGTGGCGGTTTTGTCGATCCACGACATTAACAGTAAGCCCCTGGTGGTAGCGGTTGTACCGGGTACTACGGCTGCGGGTAAGCCCTCCCACTTCCGAAACATCGTCTCGTACCCCCCGATGGCACTAACGGCCTCTCCGTAGAGACGATCTTTGAGTGCCATCAAATACGGGCGATCGATAACGGCAGATTCATCGCACGACCCGTGGGAAGGCTTTCCGCACAGCACCTTCGGCTGATTGAGGAAGCGGCCAAATTCAGCCTCGGGCTGCTTTAGGTAGGACTTGCGATGGTGACCAACGCAGTGTTTCCCCTTGCGCTCGTGTCGGACAGATCGCTGCGCTGGGGTATTCTCGTTGTCAGCTCAACCTGCTGAACCAACAAGGACTACGCATGCTGACGACACGTGGCTGGTGGTTTGTGATCGCCGTCTTGGTGCTCCTCGCGCTGGCGGTGCGGGTTGGACAGCCAACGTTGATCATGCTCGGTCTGACGCTGCTGCTGTGGTTCCTGGCGGAATGGCTTGTCTTCTGCTTGCGCATCTACCTTCTGATCCGTCAGTTGCGGATCAACCGGAGTGTCTGTGACGAGCGCGGCCCGGTGGACACGTTCTGGGCCGGGCGCTCCTTTCACGTTCGCGTGGCACTTCAGGTGCGTGGCCGGTGGAGCCTTCCCTGCGTCTTGATCAGCGATCGCGTGCCCTTTGGGGCGGAATGCCTGGCGGGTAAGAGTACCGCGGATGGCGAAGTGGCTGCGGACCGGCCGTTGTTGCTCGAGTATACGATGCGCTGTGGCGCCGTGGGCCGGGTGCGCTTTGAAGGGCTGCGGTTACAGTTGGCCGACTTACAGGGCTTTTTCTATCATGCGACGTTTCTGTCCGACGTGGCCGTCTATCGCGTCTTGCCGCCGCTGACCGATACCCAGGGCCATACCGTCTCGGTCAAGCGCCACAACCTCTTGCCCTCGCCGGGGCTGCACCGGTTTCGCCGCCCCGGTTCCGGCAGTGAGCTCCTCGACCTGCGCGACTATCGGCCAGGCGATCCCCCCAAGACGATCGCCTGGAAGGTGTCCGCGCGGCGCGACCGGCTCATTACCAAAGAATTCGAGAGCGAGGTGCCGGTGCGCTGCACCCTGTTCGTGGATACCTCGCACTCAGTGCGTCTGGGACCGCCGGGACAGAATGCCCTGGCCCGGCTGGTCGAGCTGACCGCGGCCGTGGCCCAGGCCAGCGGCGGTGTCCGCGACCTGACCGGTCTGTGTCTCTTCGATGAGCACCAGGTGTCCACGTACATCCGCCCGGCACGCAATTCCCAACACCTGGTGCGGATGCTCAATGAGCTAGCTGATGCGGCCGGGTTGGCGGCGGCCACGGGCCAGGCGCCCGTGCAAGATCTGCTCCGCCTGGCGCATTCGTTTGCCCAGGAAGTGTATCCGTACCTGATGCGGCCGGAGATCAATCAGCTTCCTTTCTGGCTGCCCTGGGTTTGGGCCCAGCCGGCGTATACCATCCAGCGCCCGACCCTGGTCGACCGCGCGCACCGTTGGTTTCCCCTGCTGTCGTATCGCCGGCGCATGTGGTACCGCTGGCGGAAACGGTTGGCGGCCCTGCTGGCGGTGCAGTATGACCTGGGGCCGGGTGGGCTCTCGGTACTGATGGAAGACGATGAGCGCATGGCCCGGTACTTACAGCGCTTCCTGGCCGACCATCAACTGCCCTATCCTCTGCCGCTCTACGATCCGGAGGGCCGATACTTGTTCGCCTCTCCGGGCAAGGTGGACGTGCTGGCCAAGGTGCTACTCCGGGCCGTGGGCAAGGGCCACGATAACGAACTGTTTGTCTTGCTCGTCGATCTGCTGGAGTTGGTGGACCAGCTGGAACCGCTCCTGCGGGCCATCAAGGTGACGCTGGCTCGGCACCATCAAGTGATGTTGATCTGTCCGTGGCCTCCGGGCATTCCGCCGCCGCGGCGCAAGGAACCCGGCTTGCAGAGTCCGGCTCCCCAGGCGCCGGACATGGACGTCGGTTCGTCCTTGCGGCAGGTGACCGTAGCGCGGTTTCATCGCGCTTATCAGCAGCTGCGGCGCACGTTCGTTCGCCTGGGTGTACCGGTGGTCTGCGCCGATAGCCAGGATCCCGCCCGGCTGATTCTCCAGCGCGTGGATCGCCTGCGCGCACAAGGGAGGAGACGATGAGCAGCCCCGAAGCGCTGCCGCAGGAGCAAGAAGATCCCGTCGTGCCCACGTACACAGTGCTGTGCCTGGTCGCGTTGGCGGTGATCTTCCTGGTGCTGTTGCAGCATGGCTTTGGCTCCTGGAGCCTGTCGGTGCCGCTGATCGGCGGCCTGGGTTTGATCCTGCGCTGGCGGGCTGCGGCGCAGCTCTTGCTCTTGGCGCTGGCCGCGTTTCTGCTTGTGGAAGGGGGGGAGGTCCGGAGCTGGATCCGGATCGGCGTGCTCAACCCGGTGCGCTTTCCGATCGCCGACTTTGTCCTGTGCGCTGCGGTCCTGGTGTATGTCGTGGCCCAATATCGGTTACAGAGCCTCCAGCACTGTGTTTTTCCGCCTGATCCCCGCCGTCGCGAACGGACCGCCGAGAAGGCGAGCGGTCTTCTGCGGCTGGCACCCAAGATGGTGCAGCAGCGCCGCTCGGTGCAACTGGCCTCGCCCTGGGAGATTGGCCGGCTGTTGCTGGCACTGCCTGTCTGGGCCGGTCTGGCGCAGCTCTGCTGGTGGGCGCTGCCGGCGCACGTGGAGTTTTTCGATCTGCCCCGCTGGATTGTGCAGGCTCTCTTGTTGACCTGGATCCTGGGCCTGGTCCTGTTCGTGAGTGTGGGCCTGCTCAGCTACGTCAGCCTGCGAGGCGCCCGGCCCGTGGAGGCCAAGCTGTTCCTGCAAGACACGCTTTGGCAAGAGACGCGTCGCGAACAGCGCCGGCTCAACCGCTGGATGGCCTGGTCCCGGTTGCGTACCGCGCGCACCAAGGAGATGCTATGAGGTTCTGGCTTCGCGAAATCGCCGGTTGGCTGCTCGTCGGCCTCAGTCTCGGCGTATTTTACCTCTGTTTTGTGCTCTTGGTGAATCATTACGTGCTCGAGGGCGGCCCGCTGACGCTCGTCGGCATCATTTTGTTCCGCGGAGGCATCCATTTGCTGAAGGTAGCAGTGGCCGCCCGTATCTGCCAGCAAGCGCTCGAGCGCGTCGAAGAACGCCAGCCGGCCGCGCTAATCGCGAGCCGGCGTCGGCCTATGATGGTCAGGTGAGGGGGAGAGTTGCATGCGTTACCGCCCTTCGTTTGAGGAGTTCGTCGAACTGGCCCGCCACGCCAGCCTGGTGCCGGTGTATCGCCAACTGATCGGCGACACGCTCACGCCGGTCAGTGCCTTCTGCAAGATCCAGGAAGGGGAATGGGCGTTTCTGTTCGAGAGCGTCATCGGCGGCGAACGCCTGGGCCGCTACAGTTTCCTCGGCTCCGGGCCGTTCTTGCGCTTCCAGGCGTACGATCGTCAGGTGCAGTTGCAGACGCAGACGCGCGGGCCGGATACCGCGCCGGGACTGCGCGAAGCGGGCATGGAACGCCTCGAACTGGAGCACCCCGATCCGCTGCGCCTGCTGGAGGAAAAGTGGGCGGCCTACCGGGCGCCGCATTTGCCGGGACTGCCCCGCTTCTGTGGCGGCGCCGTGGGCTATGCAGGCTATGACACGGTGCGCTACGTCGAACATCTGCCGGATGCTCCGCTCGATGACCGCAACCTGCCCGATCTCTGTTTCGCCTTCTACGACCGCATGGTGATTTTTGACCACATCAACAAGACGATCGCGGCCGTGGTGCACGCCCACGTCGATCCGCGCGACCTGGAACGCAGCTACCGCACGGCGTGTTTGCGCGTGGACCGGCTGGTAGAACGCTTGCAGCAGGGCGTGGCGGATCTCCAGCTGACAGATATCTCCCCCGTGGGCGAGACGCACTTGCCCTATCACTCGAACTTTGAGCCCCGCGCCTTCGAGCGCGCGGTCGAAAAATGCAAGGAGTACATCAAGGCCGGCGATGCTTTTCAGGTGGTCCTCAGCCAGCGCCTGCAAGCCGAGACCCGAGCCCGCCCCTTCGACATTTACCGGACCTTGCGCGTCGTCAATCCGAGTCCGTTCATGTTCTACCTCAAGGCCGGCCCGTTGTGCCTGGTGGGCAGTTCGCCCGAGATCATGGTCCGCGTCGAAGGGGATCGCGTGACCATTCGTCCCCTGGCCGGCACCCGAAGGCGCGGCAAGACGGAGGAACAAGACGAACAGCTCGCCGCCGATCTCCTTGCCGATCCCAAGGAGCGGGCCGAGCATATCATGCTCGTCGATCTGGGCCGGAACGACGTCGGCCGGGTGGCCCGCTACGGGACGGTGCAGCTCAGCGACGTGATGACCGTCGAGCGCTATAGCCATGTCATGCACATTTGCAGCAACGTCACCGGCAGGCTGCAACCCGGCAAGACCGCGTTCGATGCCTTGCGGGCGTGTCTACCGGCCGGCACCCTGAGCGGCGCCCCCAAGGTGCGCGCGATGCAAATCATCGACGAGTTGGAGCCGCATCGCCGTGGACCTTACGGTGGGGCGGTGGGCTACGTCGACTTCAGTGGAAATATGGACACCTGCATCGCCCTCCGAACCCTGGTTTTGAAGGGACAGACGGCCTATTTGCAGGCAGGGGCAGGGATCGTCGCGGATAGCGTGCCAGAGACGGAGCGCGAAGAGACCCTCAACAAAGCAATGGGACTGCTGCGGGCGCTGGAAGTGGCGGAGACGCAACTCTGATCAGGGATCCCTGATCCCCTTTGTTGAACCTATCGCAAACTTTCGCCCCTTGCCTTTCGTCGATTGGGGTAGAAGCATGAGCAAAGCGGCTGCGACCACCGCGATGGGGGCGCCGACCCCAACCGGTCCCCCGGCTTCCGGGGACGGCTTGGTGTGCGCCTTCAACGAGGTGCGCACCGAACTGGTGAGCATGCTATTTTACATGCTCGGTAATTATGAGGATGCCCTGGATGCCGCCCAGGAGGCGTTTCTCAAGTGCTGGCGGGCCCGCGACACCGGACCCGAGATCCAGAACCTACGCGCCTGGATTTTCCGCGTCGGCCTCAACGCGGCCAAGGACTTGCAACGCAATGCGTACCGTCGAAAGGCCCGGCCTCTGACCGCGGCGGCGGCGATCGAGGGGGAGAT
>JBGQLF010000356.1:0-8451 GCA_041499985.1 Gemmataceae bacterium | reverse complement strand
GTGGGGGTGTGGCGGTGTTGGGGTTGGGGGCATTTTTCTTTTTCGGGGTCTTTGGGGGGCCCCCCCGGGGGGGGCCATTTTTTCAACTTGGGGTGTTGGGCCCCCATTTTTAAACTGTGCCCGCCACAATTCTGTGACATGCCTTTGAACCATGCCGGTTTTGCTACAATGGCGGCGAAAGAGGGTACACCCATGAGCCTCGTGCTGGACCTGCCGCCGCAACTGGAAACCGAACTCGCTGCCGACGCAGCTCGGCTCGGCCTGCCGCTCCCGGAGTACGTGGTGCGTCTCCTCGCTGCGGGACGGACACCAGGCCCAACGCCGTGCACCGGCGCGGCGTTGGTTGCCTACTGGCAGGACGAAGGGCTTATCGGCACGCGGCCCGATATCGCGGATAGTCCAGAGCACGCTCGCGCCCTGCGGCAGCGGGCGGAAAAAAGGCAGCGGGGGTAACCGATGGACGTCGTGGATACCGATGTGCTCATCGACGTCCAGAGCCACTCTGCGGGCGTTGATCACGCGAGCAGGGGGTGAAGTCATTCCGAATCTGGATCGATGACGCCGTGGGATCAGGCGCAGCTCCCGTTCTGTCATGGCGCTGATCGGGGCCAACGGCAGGGTCGCTAACCCGCCCGCTAACGTTAGGCAGGGTGTGGTACTTCGAGTGGCTCGATGGCTTCGATCAGCAACAGGGACACCATCTCCATCCGCTCGTAGGGGTCGGTCAGCTCGCCGGTGAACGAGTAGACATTGACGCTGGATCGCCCGACACGCAACATCTCGGGGTGGCGAATCTCGAAGGTTGTTCCGCTGTTGAGGCGGATGCAAAATGGCACGAATGGGGTCGCTCGGAGCCAGGTCAGCAAGTCATCGGGTCGCACGAAGAGTCCCTCCATCGCCAGCCTCAATTTCCACGGTCCGGGTCGGCGTGTCAAGCAAAGATCCAGTCCACGGCAACCTGCCAGCCCGGCACGGCGGGTTCCGCCTCGGCGAGCTGGCCCTGGTGGTAGGTGACGGACGCAGTCGGCTGAGACTCCCGGTAGACGTGGATGCACTCGGCCACGGGATCGACGTCCCACACCACCACGGTGCCGGCCGCAAAGTAATCCGCCCGCTTGTCCGCCATCTCTGCTTCGGCGGCGGCGCCATAATCATTCTCGCTGCGGACTTCGACGGCCAGGGTCGGTGGGCCTTCGATGAACTTCATCCGGTTTTCCGGCAGCGGGCCGACGTAGTAGGCGGCATTGGGAGAGAACGACTCACGCCCTGAGGGCAATTCCGGGACGGCGAAGCCCATATTGTCGGTGAAGGCTACCCCACGGCTGTTCTTCTCGGCATAGTCATCCAGACTGAGAAAGATGCGGCCAGCTACTCGGCTCGGCTTGTGCCCCGTGGCCATGAGACGCACGATCCTCCCACCGATCAGCTCGGCCTTGCCCGGCGTCCGATAGAGGTCTTCCAACGTGGCTCGTGCCTGTTCGACGGAAGCCATAACCAGCAGCCCCCAATCCCGTTTGCGGTAGCCAACACCCGCAGTATACCCGATCACCTCCCGGTTGTACCATCTTGATGCTTGATTGCACGGCCACGGCGGAGTACAAGAACAGGAGGGCGGATGCCCCTGCTCGCCAGGATTTCCCGCGCACTCCCCCAGGGAACACGAATGCTTCGGCTCTGGAATCAAACTCGATTGTGGGTAGTCGTTACCGTCCTCGCCATCGTCCCGCTGGCAAGGGCTGCGGACGAGTACGTGATCTCACCCTCCCAGAAGAATCACTGGGCCTGGAAGCCGCCCGTGCGGACTCCGCTGCCGCCGGTGCAGAACGCAGCCTGGTGCCGCAATCCGATCGACGTGTTTATCTTGGCGAAGTTGGAGCAGGCAGGTCTGCACGCGGCACTGCCTGCGGCGCGCGAGCAGCTCCTCCGCCGAGTGACCCTGGACCTGATCGGCCTGCCTCCCACTCCCGCCGAGACGGAAGCGTTCCTCCACGACCCCTCGCCGAACGCCTGGGAGAAAGTGGTCGACCGTTTCCTGGCCTCGCCCCACTACGGTGAGCGCTGGGGGCGGCACTGGCTCGACCTGGCCCGGTTTGCAGAGAGCAACGGCTACGAACACGACGAGACCCGGCCCGATGCCTGGCGCTACCGTGACTACGTCATCAACTCGTTCAATGCCGACAAGCCGTACGACCGCTTCATCGGGGAGCAGCTGGCCGGCGACGAGCTGTTCCCCACCGATTCCCAGGCCCTGGTGGCGACCGGTTTCAATCTGCACGGCCCCGACATGACCGACGCCGCCGACCCGAAGCAGCGGCGCCAGAATACGCTCAACGACATGACCGATACCGTCGCTCTGGTATATCTGGGCCTGACCGTTGCCTGCGCCCGCTGCCATGATCACAAGTTCGAGCCGCTGCCGCAAACCGACTACTACCGTTTGCAAGCGTTCTTCACCCCGGCCGACTTTCGCCGCGACTTGCCCATCGCCACCAGCGAACAGCGGGCCGCTTTTGCCGCAGCCTTGAAAGCGTACCACGATCTCACCCAGTCCACGCGCGATGCCCTCACTCAGCTCGAAGAACCTTCCCAACGGCGACTCCATGACGAACGGCTGACCAAGCTCTCGGACGAGGCCCAGGCGGCGCACCGAACCCCCCAGGCCCAGCGCACAGCGGCACAGAAGGAATTGGTCGACAAGACGACCCGCTTGCTGGCCGTGACCCCGCAGTCACTCTTCCAGGCGCTGAGCCCCGCGGCTAAAGCCAGATACAAGGAATTGCAGAGCCAGCTCAAGAAGTTCGATCGCTTTCGCCCGCAGCCGCTCCCCGTCGCCATGGGCCTGCAAGATCCACTCCGCAAACCGGAGAAAACGTTCCTCCTGGAACGCGGCGAGCTCGAGAACCCGGCAGAAGAAGTGCAGCCGGGCTTTCCCATCATCTTGACGGCGGACCAGGTGGAGCGACCGGTTTCCCCAGATCGAAGCCGGCGGGGCGCGCTGGCGAGTTGGATCGCCCATTCGGACAACCCGCTGACCGCCCGGGTGCTCGTGAATCGCCTCTGGCAACATCACTTTGGCCGCGGCCTGGTCGCCACCACCAGCGACTTCGGTGTGCGTGGCGAACGCCCGACGCACCCCGAGTTGCTCGACTGGCTCGCGACCGAGTTCGTGGCCCCCTCACCCCAACCCCTCTCCCCTGAGGGGAGAGGGGTTGGGGTGAGGGGGTGGAGCCTCAAGCAGATGCACCGGCTCATGCTGACCTCCGCGACTTATCAGCAAGCCAGCCGGGCAACTCCTGCTGCACAGGAAACCGATCCCGATAATCAGCTATTTTCACATATGAATCGGTTGCGCCTGGAGGGCGAAGTGATCCGCGACAGTCTTCTGGCCGTGAGCGGCCGCCTCAATCCGCAGATGCGGGGACCGGGTGTGTTCCCACCCATTCCCGCCGAGGCACTTCAGGGCCACAAAGCCTGGACGATCAGCGCCAATCCCCAGGACCATGACCGCCGCAGCGTCTACGTCTTTTGCCGGCGAAACCTGCGCTTCCCCTTCCTGGAGACGTTTGATCTGCCCGATAGCACTCTCAGTTGCCCCAAGCGCGAGCGCAGCACGACCGCGCCGCAAGGATTGGCCCTGCTCAACGCCAGCGAGGTCCTGGAGGCAGCCAACACCCTGGCGTCCCGCCTGCTCCGGGAGGCCGGCTCAGAAGACGAGCGGCTCACCCGGCTCTATCAATGGACCCTGGGCCGGCAACCCTCCGCCCGGGAGCGGCACCTCGCTCGCGCCTTCCTCGCGGACTCCCCGTTGTCCGAGCTTTGCCGGGCGTTGTTTAATATCAATGAGTTTGTCTACGTGGACTGAAGCCGGTAGCCGCCTCGCCCCACGAGGGAACACCCCATGAGACCCTGCTACGGACCCACAGGCCCGGACACGAGGCCCACGACTCGGCGGGCCTTTCTGCGTCACGCCGGCTTCGGCTTTGGAACGATCGCTCTCGCCGCCCTCCTGCGTGAGCAAGGGCTCCTGATCCCGGCGGCCGAGGGGGCGGAGCCGAAACCGGTCCTCAACCCGTTGGCACCGAAGAAGCCGCATCAGCGGGCCCGCGCCCAGAACGTCATCTTCCTGTTCATGTCGGGTGGTCCCAGTCACCTGGAGACATTCGAGCCCAAGCCTGAACTCCAACGGTTTCACGGCCAGAGGTTGCCGGAATCGTATGGCCGGGTCAAGACGCGGCGGGCCGTCGATAAGAACAAGCTGCTGGCGACGAAGCGCACCTTTCAGAAGTATGGCCAGTCGGGTATCGAGGTATCCGACCTCCTGCCCCACCTGGCGACCTGCGTGGACGACCTGTGCCTGCTGCGGGGCTGCCACGGCGACAGCGTCACGCACCCAGAGTCGGTCTACCTGATGAACACCGGCTCAATCCTGATGGGTCGACCCAGCCTCGGGTCCTGGGCCGCCTATGGGCTGGGCACCGAGAACCAGAATATGCCGGCGTTCGTCGTCCTGCCCGACCCAGGCGGGTGGGTCAAGGGAGGCGCCCCGGCCTGGGGGAACGGGTTTCTGCCGGCCGCCTACCAGGGCACGGTTTTCCGCGGGGGCACCTCACCCATCCTGCACCTCAACACGCCCTCGGGGATCGAGCCGGCACAGCAGCGGCGGACGCTGGACCTGGTCAACCAGCTCAACCAGGACCACCTGCGCGAGCGCGAGCAGGATTCGGAGCTGGCGGCGCGGATCGCGGCCTACGAGCTCGCTTTCCGGATGCAAGCTCACGCCCCGGAGGTCGTGGACGTCCGGAGCGAAACCGCGGCAACGCGGACCCTCTACGGCCTGGATCGGCCCCAGACGGCGGAGTTCGGCCTGCGCTGTCTGCTGGCCCGGCGGCTCGTGGAGCGTGGCGTGCGCTTTGTGCAGCTCTACTGCGGCGACACCAATGGCTGGGACGCGCACTCCGATGTCGAAGGCAATCACGGGAAGTTGTGCGCCCAGAGCGACCGGCCGATTGCCGGCCTGCTCAAGGATTTGAAGGCCCGCGGCCTGCTGGAGACAACGCTGGTGATCTGGGGCGGCGAGTTCGGGCGGACGCCGATGAGCGAAGGGACATCCGGCCGGGACCACAATCCGCACGGCTTCGCGATGTGGCTGGCCGGCGGCGGCGTCCAGGGCGGTCAGGTGATCGGCGCGACCGATCCGCTCGGCTTGCGGGCCGAGCAAGACAAGGCTCATGTGCATGATATCCACGCCACGTTCCTGCACTTGCTGGGCTTTCAGCACACGCGTCTGACCTTCCGGCACAATGGCCGCAACGAACGGCTGACCGAGAACGCGGGCGAGGTACTGGAAAAAGTGCTGGCCTGAGTCGGCGAGAAAGAGGGCCATCGCTTGAGGGTCGGTGGAGAGGAGGTGGGATCATGAAAATCGCATCGGTTGCGGAGATCCGGTCGCAGTTCAGCGCTTTTCTCAAGGCCAGTGAGGCCGGGCCGGTAATCGTCACGCGCAACGGCAAGCCAGTGGCGGTGATCGTGGGCGTCCAGGATGAGGACGAGATGGAGCGACTGCTCATGGCGTATTGTCCGCGACTACAGGCCATTGTGGAAGCATCACGCAAGCAGATTCGTGAAGGGGAAGTGCTCAGCCATAAGGAGTTCTGGGCGGAGGTAGAAGCGTCCCGAGCTTCGAGGGCACGCGGTCAGAAGCAAAAAACCGGCCGAACAAACCGTTGCAGTTAACCAAGCTGGCGGGGCGCAGTTTCGTGGCATGAGTTAACCCCGCCGGTGGGGGAGAATTGGAGGTTGATTATGGCCTTTGCCAAACGTCGCTACAGCAAAGAGGAGTTCGCCCTGCGTGGCGACACCATTTACGAGAACGATGTCCGCCCCCAGCTCAAAACCGCCGACAAGGGCAAGTTTGCAGCCATCGACATCGAGAGCGGAATGTACGAGATTGATGTGGATGAATTGGAGGCCTGCGACAGGCTGCGCGCTCGCGTTCCCGAAGCGCAGATTTGGATGGTGCGGATCGGCTCGCGCTCTGTCCATCGCTTCGGCGGTCGGGGCCGGCGGAAAACGCCATGATCACCGGCATTGTCCAATCCGACGAAGGCCGTATTCGCCTCAAGGTAAAAGGATCTCGGGGGCGGGAGCAGGAAGTTGAAGCAGTCATCGATACGGGTTATACAGCATCGCTGACGTTGTCTCCCGCCTTGGTTGCCGCGCTAAGTCTGCGCTGGCAAAGCGTGGACCGTGGCACGCTGGCCGACGGCAGCGAATGCCTTTTTGACGTCTACGAGGCCAAGGTGGTGTGGGACGGCAAAGTGCGCCGCGTCCTCGTGGACGAAGCCGACACGGACCCACTGGTGGGTATGGGACTCTTGAGGGGTTACGAACTGAAAATGCAAGTTCGTGTCCGCGGCAAGGTCACCATCAAACGGCTACCCTCAAGGTAGAACAATGGAACTTGACACAAACAAGATTGACGGGGCGGTACTTGCTTTGCTCTACCTAAGGAACACGAAGAAGCACTGCCCTGCAGGGATGGTATAATGGCCACGGTCGTTCCGCAGCCGCTTCCGTGGGAGAATCCCGATGCCTTCTCCGTTCCCTGGCATGGACCCGTTCCTGGAGCACCCCGCCGTTTTCCCCGATCTCCACGATCGCCTGGTGACCCGTCTCAGCGAGGCGTTGCAGGCACAACTGCCGGAGCCCTATTACGCCGTGATCGGTTCCCGCATCTGGGTGGAATTCTCCGGGCGCTCCATCGGACCCGATGTCAAGGTTTTACGTCCTCCGGTGGAATCCTCGAAGGCTCCTTCCGGGGGAGGAGTGGCCGTCGCGCCGCCCATACGGCCAAAGCCAGTGGTCGTGCGGGTCCCCCATGACGAAAGACGGGAAACGTTCGTGGAGATCTACACCAAGCTGGCAAATGAGCGACTCGTCACGGTGCTGGAGGTGCTCAGCCTGACGAACAAGACGCCCGGGGAGCACGGCCGGAATCTCTACTTGCAGAAG
The DNA here is from genome assembly GCA_041499985.1 of Gemmataceae bacterium. GTDB lineage: Bacteria > Planctomycetota > Planctomycetia > Gemmatales > Gemmataceae > JBGQLF01. Next base: position 1,440 of record JBGQLF010000356.1, on the reverse strand, counting down.
CAGCGGGAAGTGCTCAGCAGCCAGACGCACCTCGTGGAGATCGACCTGCTCCGCGGCGGTACCCACACCACGGCCGTCCCGCTCGACCTTGCCCTGGAGAAAGCGGGGCCGTTCGACTACCACGTCTGCGTCCACCGCTTCGACAACCTGGAAGACTATGTCGTCTACCCGATCCGCCTGGAGGATCGCCTGCCGGAGATCCTGGTTCCGCTGCTCCCTGGCGATCCGGCCGTGCCTCTGGATCTTCAGGCTGTCTTCGATCCTTGTTACGACACCGGGCCTTACCGCCGGCGCCTTCGCTATGGGGCGAATCAGCCCGTTCCACCGCTGCCCCTCTGGCAAGTCGAATGGACCACGCGCTTGCTGCGCGAGAAGGGACTGCTGCCGCCGGAGGACGCGAAGGCTCCCTGAGGAAGGGAGACATCTTCTGCGGGAGCCCGAATCCTGGATGGCCTCGTCAGCTGTACCAAGGATGATTCCGACCCCCATCTCCTTCGGTCCGGGGAATAGTTCGGGCTTGACTCTCTCGGGAGTTGCGTTGCGACCTTGTCCGCGTTAGCTTGGTGTCATCCAACGGCAGCGAAGGAGTGAGCCCGGACAGCGAAACGGCACCAGACGCTCCACGGCGCGGCGTCCTCGATACTGCTCTCCCTGTGATCTTCGAGGAGGTGTTCTGATGAAGCACAGATGGATCCGCTCGCACGGCTTCACGCTGATCGAACTGCTGGTCGTGATTGCCATCATCGCTGTCCTCATCGGCTTGCTCCTACCGGCCGTCCAGAAAGTGCGCGAGGCGGCCAACCGCATGAGCTGCGCCAACAACCTCAAGCAGCTCGGGATCGCTCATCACGGCTTCGAAAACACCTACGGGCATTTCGTCGGCTCGGAGCAAGTCGGCTCGCATGCCATTTACCGGTGGATCCTACCCTGGATCGAGCAAGACACCCAGAACACAATCGCCTATGCCAGCGCCGCGCCCATCAAGACATTTATCTGTCCTTCCCGCCGCAGCGCCAGTTTCGCGTGGGCCGACTACGCCGCCGGGTTCAGCCCTTTGCAGCAAGTACCGGCCTCCATTGCGTCGGACCCGGTGTATGGCGGTTTGACGAAGGCCCTGTCGGTAATGGACAGCGGCAGTGGTGTCAATGTTTCCATGGGGATGATCAGCTCGGCGGACGGGACCTCGCACACCCTGATGTATGCCCACAAGTTCGTCCAGCCCAAAAACTACGGCAATGTCAACACGCCGCCTCGAGGAGCCTATGACAGCGCTTCGACGCTGGACGCGGGATGGGCCGCCTAGGAACTGTTCCAAAATAACTTGTCGAATTGTTACTCTCGCGGTGAGATCGTATAATTCCACTCTCCGTGGAACTTATGCCTCTTGATTTGGATCGCTGCCAATTCTTCGTCGGTGACTTTGATCCCTGTCTTGTAAGT
>JBGQLF010000355.1:0-8460 GCA_041499985.1 Gemmataceae bacterium | reverse complement strand
CGTGGCTTTCAGCCCGAACGGCCACTGGCTGGCCAGCGACGCGGGCGGCATGGTGAAGATCTACGACGCCACGCCGCTGCCGGAGAAGCCGTGACCGCAAGGCGACTGACCCGGCGAACCGATACAAACGCCGGCGGCGTGAGCGACCCACGCTCCCCGCCGCCGGCTGCTTCTCGGGCACCGTCTCCGTGGGGTGATGGTTCGTGGTTCGGTGCGCCTTCACGGACTCAACGCAGCCTACTTGGCCCAGACCCAATCGCTCGGCATTTCGCGGCCATCGAAGCATGTTGCGTCGTGATGCCGCAGCGGCCACCTGAATCGAATGCAAGAGCTGGTCATCAGGTCCATCCTCGTTCGCAGCCACATCTTCCCGCAGCGTGCTACCACGGTCCTTGCTCAGGCGAATGAGCAGCCCGCTCTCGCCCTCAAGCTCCTCCGGGCCTAGCCAGATTGACACAATTCAGTTAAACATAATCGGTCATTCTCCGACGTTCGCACCCAGCGCACGACAGGTGGGGCTGCCTTGCGAGCGGAATAGCCTCCCAAGCGCATCCGACTAGGATGATTGGGCCGGTTCCCACGTGCTGCTGCGATGGCACCTGGACCACAAGACGCCCTGGCGGCTGGTGAAGGAATACCGCCGCGCCGCGGGCATCCATCCCGACCGGCTCGGGCAGCGCGGCATCGGCATCCTCTCGCTACGCAAGACCACCATCAACGACGCCATCCGCAACGGCGCCCAAATGCACCAAGTAAACCAAAGGAAGCGACTCCGGACGAATCGTTCGAAACGACGTCCCGTCGGTATCGGCAGCAGCAACCCTCCGACACATCCGGACCTACCGTTGTCACGGTATACTGCTCTATTGAACACCAGAACCTCTGCCCAGGGGCCGCTCAGAATAACTCGTGCAGCGGCCGGCCGTCGGACAGCAGCAGCGGCCGGCCGAGAGCGTCGTGCACCTCGGTGTGCGGGTCGATCCCCAGGGCCTGGTAGATCGTGGCCGCCAGGTCGCCGGGCGAGATGGGGGCCGTCGCCGGGTAGGCGGCCGTGCGGTCCGAGGCGCCGAGCACCTGGCCGCCCTGGACGCCTCCCCCGGCCAGTACCACCGAGTTGCAGGCCGCCCAGTGGTCCCGGCCGGCGTTGGCGTTGATCTTGGGAGTGCGGCCAAACTCCCCCAGGCACACCACCAGCGTCTCGCCGAGCAGGCCCCGCTGGTCCAAATCCTCCAGCAGTGCCGAGAAGCCCAGGTCAAACGGCGGCAGGAGCTTGTCCTTGAGGTCCCGGAAGTTGTTGGCGTGCGTGTCCCAGTAGGCGTCGTCGCGGGCCCAGTTGACCGTCACCAGGCCGACGCCCGCCTCGACTAGCCGCCGGGCCAAGAGGCACCCCTGGCCGAAGGCGCTCCGGCCGTAGCGGTCGCGGACCGTGGCCGGCTCCCGCGCTAGGTCGAACGCCCGCCGCGCCGCCGGCGACGTGACCAGGCTGAAGGCCTGTTGGTGGTAGTCGCTGAAGTCGCGCACTCGGGTAACGGCGTCCAGCTCCCGGCAGCGCCCGTCCACGGCCTGGAGCAAGCCGCGGCGGAGCCGGAGCCGGCCGGCCTCGGCATCGTCTGCGGTCGGCAGCGGGTCGAAGTCCGGGGCCGAGGGGTCCTGAGCGATGAACATCGGGTCGTGGCGCCGGCCCAGCAAGCCCGCGAAGAAGCCGGGAAAGATGTGGTTGTTGGCCGACACCTGGTTGGCCGGCGCGTTCAGGCTGACACCGGCCGGCAGCGTCGACCGGCGGGACCGCAGGTACTGCACGACCGCCCCGAAACAGGGGAAGTCGGTCGGCTGGTTGCGCGGGTTGGTGTTCGGCTGGGCGTGGCGCTGGCCGGTCAGCATGTAGTGCATCGCCACCGTGTGGGTGTTGTCCAGGTGCTGCACCGACCGAACCAGGGCGAAGCGGTTGGCAGAGCGGGCGATGCGTGGGATGTGCTCGCCGAGCCAGACGCCCGGTACGCTGCTGGCGATGGGTCGGAACTCCCCCCGGACGTCGGCCGCGGCGTCAGGCTTGAGGTCCCAAATATCCTGATGGGCGGGCGCGCCGAACAAGAAACAAAGGATGCACGACCGGGCCCGGCCGAAGGAACCCTCGCCGGCCGGCCTCACGGCGCGGGCGGCGGCCCGGCCGCAGAGGAGGTCAGGGAGAAACAGCCCGGTGGCACCAAGGCCGCCCACGCGCAGCCACTGGCGCCGCGTCAGGCCTTCGCACAAAGGCACGCTGTGATCGCCGATGGAAAACAAGGAACTACCCTCCGGCTCCAGGTCCGCGGTTGCGCCGACCTGCCGAGTTTCAAGCCCGGCAGGATGGCAGAAGCTGTCCAGTGGGACCGACGGAATTCAGGGGGCTCATTTTACCCGCGCCCGTGGACGCCAACCGTTTTATTCCCGAAAGGGGAGCATCCGGGCGCGCCGGGGCTGCCCCGTTTTTCGCTTACCCTTCGAAAGGGACGAGGCTAGCTTGATATAGCAATGATGCATCCAACCCATTTCCAGGACCACCCGGCCTTGCCGCGCGAACAGGTGGGAGAGACTATAATCCCAGGAGACAGCTATGACGATGTACCGGCGGAGCGTACATACACCGGAGGGAGGGTGGCGCAGAACCGGCCGGCCGGCGCGGACCTCTTCAGGTCGTTGAACGGGGCCTATGGCGGCCTGCGGGCGAGACAGGATGCGGTGGCTACGGACTCGGCCGCCCAGGAGTTCCGCGAGTTGCTCGAAGTGGTCAGCGGGAAGTTCCCCGAGCTCACGGCCAAGTGCGCCGACTTGCAGAGCCGCCTGGACGAGATTCTTCGGCAACTTGCGTAAGACTTTCACCATGGGACTCTCAGTCCGGGTAGAAGTTCGACAGGGATTGCGTCGATGAAACCACGGGTGTTATCCTGTGTGATCGAAAAACTCGCCGCATGGCATCCGCACCTTTACGTCGAGCCATACGGTGTCGTTTTCGCAGCTGTGACAGGTCAGTATTCGGTGCCGCCCGCGAGCTTCTTGGTCGACTGCGAAGGCGTGAAGTCACGCTGGCTCGGCAAGGCGAACCAGTTCACGCTAGAGGCTTCCTGGACCGAGGAAACCACCGACAAGGCCGAACGGCTGCGGACAACCATGCCGATGCGGTCGCTGGTGGAACTCGCGGCCGTCGCGGTTGCGCTGGTGATGGTCCACCGCGTGGTTCCGCTTGGAACGCTCAACGTGATGGAACACGGCGGCCGCGCCGACTATCGTTCGACCCTCGTGGAGCGCGTGCTCGAGATCAGCGGCACGGAAAGCCTCGCTGAACTGGGGCGACGGCACCGGGAAAAAGTGGCCCAGGCGCTGGCCAACCCGTTCCGCTGGGACGCCTACGTGGTCGTCTGTGCCTTCTGCGCCGAAGGGCACCGTGTCCGCTTTTCGGGACATCGCTGGGAGGAATCCCCTCATGCCAAAGCGTAACGCCAGCCTTTATCCGCTACTGGTTGAGGACCTGATCGCCGAAAAGTCCGCCGTGCTTTCCAAAGCCCAGGCCTTTGCGGAGCTGGGCATGGCGGACATGGCCTGCACCCTATGGGCGTCGGCAGCGGAGTATGAAGCGCGCCTGGCCCCATTGCTGGAGTCACTCGGACATGACCTGGAGGCCGCCGTCCATCGGATCAGTGGGGCGTGCTGTTATCGCCGTGCGGGCGATTGGACCGCTGCCATCAACCTCTACCGCGGCGCTCTAGCCGGGCCGCTGCTGGAGCACACCCGGCGAGAAGCGGAAGAACAACTGGCGGAGTGCCTTGCCGAGCTCTCCCGCTCGACTTTCCGCTCCACTACACGGCGACGTCCAGAGCAGGCGCGGACGAAGGCCTGAGCCGAAGCCGGAAGAGACCCTGAGCGAACAGCTGCTCGCCGACTGTTGTGGCACGGTCTCTCGACACCATGCCACCACGGGGTCATACGCCGCCACGGGCCAGTCTTGCGACTTGATCAGCATGGCACCATCACCAACGGAAGAAGCGATAAGGGTCGTCCCATTCCTCCGGCACATCGAGGTAGAGACCCTCAAGCCAGCGCTGCTCGGCCCTGGATGTCTCCACAGGACTGCGAAAACGGGCCAGGACCGGCGTAGACCCGGCGACTCCCATGTTCGCCGCCAGGCGGGACACGAGGCACGCGGCGCGCCGGAAGGTCCGCTTGAGGTTCATCTGCTTGCTGGCATCGAACTGCCAGGGGACGAGCTGGCAAAAGACGACATGAGCGTTTTCCGCCTTCGCCAGGATGCCGTCGCCGACCCTCTCCGCCCCCCCGAATACCAGGGGGAGGTCCCGCGGGTCGCGATTGTGGACGTCCGCCGGCCCGATCCCGACCAGCAGGGAGTTCCTGATAGCCGGCTCAAAGTACGCCGCGATGTGCTCCCCCTTCTTCATCTCGACTCGGATGGGCAGGAACGCCTCGGCCTCCGCTCCGTCAAGCCCGATCGCCAGCAGGTGGCCGCCGTCCTTGAGCCACTTGCCGATCGCCGCCGCGTCGCCGGCCAGTGTCTTCCCGCTGCCCAGCCCGACGATCAGCACGCGGCCGGGCGATAACTCCGCCTTCGTGTAGGCACTCAGCGACAGGCCGGTGGATTCGAGGTGCTTCTTCCCAGCGGGATCGCCGACGTAGAGGGCCTGGCGCCGAGGCAGCGGCTTCCAGGCCGACACGTACCCGACGAGGTTGCGCGTCAAAGCGTCCGCCGCCGGCTCGCTTTCCGTGCGCCCCGTCACGTCCAGCTGGCAGAACAGCACCAGACCCTTGCCTTCGCGGTACTCCAGGAGCGGGCTGTACTGAAGGCCGTAGCCCCCGTCGAGGATCGGCAGGAAATCGCCGCGCGCAGGCTTCTCGATGAGCACGGAGGCGACGTTGCCCCGGCAGCCGCACCGCCAGGCCCGCGCCACCTCGATGCCGCACCACCGAACCGTCGGGCCATGACGCGGCCGCAGCGTGTACTGAAGGCGCGGCGGCAGAATCGTCGCCTCGCCGCGCCAGTCGCGCAAGTGGTCTACTTCGAGCCCGGCCAGCAGAGGGTGATCCGGCACACGCCGAAAAACCTGCCTCAGGCCGTACTCCGCCACGCGGAACCCGAAGCGCTCCTCGAGGACCTTCGCGGTCTGCTCGAACATGAGGACCTTCAGCCCATCGCGCACCCGGCCGACGTCTGGCCCGGGCCCGCCACTCGTCAGGGCCTCCTTGCCGACGATCAGCACGTCGTAGGGAGACAGGTCCGTGGTTGCATCCACTCGCTGAAACGGGACGTTCAAGCCAGCCAGCACCTTGGCGGTCTCGCCCTTTGGATCGAGGAGCGCGAACTTCGCGCGCGGCGGTGGGATGGACGGGCGCGGTAGGACGTCGATGGTGAAGGAGTCCTTCTGCGTCTCCCCGTTGTCGAAGCGGATCGTCGCGGTAAGTTCGTACTGACCGGCATCGAGCGTGGCTGGCAGGTCGAAGCGCAACGGAATTCGTTCCTGCTCGCCCGTCCGAACCAAGATGTTCTTGCTGCCGGCGGCGGGCTGGGGCAAACCTAGCGACCACGCGCACGCGCACGAAACGGTCGCGCGGGAATTGTTGATGACGATGAGCTGCTTGTCGATCGTTTCGCCTGGGTGGAACGTGTGCTCCTTGCTCGTGAAGTGGTCGGCCTTGCCGCCGAGGTAAGCCAGCAGCGGCCGATTGTTGCGGAGCAGCGCCTGGGCCGCGGCCGTTGGGATCCAGTCCTCTCGCTCCAGGTCGAGGCTCATCTGTCCCTGGCGCGGCTCGACGTAGTCCGGGCTGAACCCCGGCTTTTGCAGGTTCTCCCAGTCCACCGTCAACTCCTGGCGGCGCCGGTCGATGCCGTCACGCGGTTTCCAGAAAGCCGCGTATTCCCACGGGGAATTGGCGGAAATTCCCCAGGTGCGGTAGGCACGCCAGTTGTCGGCGAGGTACTGGGCCAGGACCGTCTGCCGGTCGTCGAACGCGCTCGATCCCACCGATAGCGGGTAATCCCAGCGCTGCCACAGGTTGCCGGCCCGGAATTGCCCGGCCTCCCAGCGGAGGTTGCGCTTCTCCGCCTCGCTGATCTGGAAGGCCCGATCGCCGAGGAATTGGGCGTTCCACTCGGCGAGGCAGAACTCCCAGGGCACGCGGGCACTGCCGAAGGACCGTTCGCCCTTGTACCAGCCGCGGTACATCGTCCAGTCCCAGGTAAACGGCACGCCGTACTCACACGGGAAGACAGGCTTCACGCCCTTCGTGGCCCAGTGCTCGAACCAGTCGGACAGTTCCTGGATCGGAACGAAATTCAGATAGAAATTGACCGTGTGCATCGAGCCGAGGTTGCCCGACGAGTGGTGATAGACAATCCGCCCCGGGTCGAACCTTTTGACGAGGGCCTCCGCCCGCAACGCCAGCCGGGCGTTGTTCTGACTCCAGGAGTCGTCGCGCGGGTCCTGGAGGCCGTCGATCCGGTCGGGGTTCATGTCCTCGGCGTAGCCGGTCGCGTTGTGGCTCATGCTGTAAGCCACGACCGACGGGTGGTTTTGCGCTACGCGCACGTAGAACTCCGCGTGGCGCGCGTAGCCGTTGGCCCGCTCGGCGTCCGGGGCCTTCCAATCGTAATGTCCGAAGTGGGGCTGCGAAAACGCCACAAGCATCCCCACGTCGTCCGCGGCCCTCAGCACTTCCGCGAAGCTCACGTGGGCACCCGGCTCGCAGCCGTAATTATGAGTGTAGACGAAGTTGATGCCAAAGCTCTGGAGGCGTTTCAGGGTTTCGCGCGCGCCCTCGTAGGTCGCCGCCCGGGCACCGAGTTGGGCGTTGTCCAGCGGGACGGCGGAGAGGTAGATGCGCGTGCCGTTGAGGAAGAAATCCCGGCCATCGATCCAGAACTCGCGGAACCCGAAGCGCACGGGATGGAAGGCATCCAGAAGCTTGCCTCCCGTCTCCACGAGCGAGACCTGAGCGTGGAACGTGTTCTGAGGCGTATGGAGGTCCCAGAGCTTCTCGGGCCTCCATTTCTCGGTGACGGCGATGCGGCCCTCTTCGAGGTTGCCCGCCCTGAATGCCTTGCTCGTGAATTCGCGGACGCTCCGGCCGTCCGCCAGGATCTGGACGCGCAGAGCGTACGGCACGTCCGGCGCAAGGCCCTCGAGCGCGGCGCTGAGCGTGACCTCTCCCTTGCGAACCGACGTATCGACCTTCACGTCGGAGACACGCGCGGCCGGGGGCGTGGCGGCGAGGTAGACGTCGCCGCACAGGCCGCGCCGCGCCACCGAGCCTCGCACCTCCTTGGCCGAGTTCGTGTCGGTGTAAGAGAGCAGGACGCCCTTCAGCGGCATGGCCACCACGAGGAGACTAAGGAGGTGCTTGCCGCCGGCTCGGCACGCCGCGGTGAGGTCGGCTTCGCCCGCCGGGAACCGGACCTCGCCTACTTTCTTGCCATCCACGTACACGAAGGCGAAGGAATTCACGTACTCCGCACACAGGGCGATGCGGCGGCCGGCCCAGCCCTCGGGGATGGTGATCTCACGCTGATACCAGGCCGTGGTGATCCCCCGGAGGTTTTCGTCCTTCCAGCTCGGATGGACATGGAGCGTCTGGCAGTTCTCTTGGATGTAGTTGGAGTTTCCCGGCCAGAACCCCGGGACCTTGAAATGGCCCCACCCGTCGGCGGGTACGGAGTTTGCGACCGCCTTCGCCGGCTGCCAGCGCCATAGGCCGTTCAGGCAGACGCGCTCGCGCGTAGAGGTCGTTTCCCGATAGGCCTTGCCCAGGTCCCAGACGACTTGGACGCCGGAGGGAAGCGGCGCAGCCGCCGCTACGTCCGCGCTGCCCAGCCCGCCGAGGACCAGTCCGCCAACGCGAAGGAACTCGCGCCGATCCATCGGGTCGCGATCTGGCTTTGAGACCATTGAGAATCTCCTTCAGAGACAAAGCGGCAGGAAGGACCGCGTAAGTCAACCGGCCAAACTCCTCGATTGTAGGCAACTCCGGGGCCTGACGCCATCGTTCCCTGTCTGTTCCCGAGAAGTCGGGTCACCCGTTACCGAGAGCGCGCCACCGGAGACAGCCGCCCCGCACCCTGGGCAGGTGTCGTAACGACATGGGGATCGAGAACATGGCGTATGCCAAGAATCGAGCGGCACACCCCGCTTGTCCGGTCCCTTTTTCGCCGCAACTGACCTTGTCAGCGCGGTTTCGCTTGGACTATGTTCTCCCTACATCTTCGCCCATCCTCATACCCCAGGGAGTTCGCATGGGACGCGTCGTACATTTCGAGATCCACGCGGAGAATCCCGAGCGCGCTGTGAAGTTCTACACTGCGGTGTTCGGCTGGCAGATCCAGAAATGGGACGGACCGATGGAGTACTGGATGGTGATGACCGGCGATCCCCAGGCGCGCGGCATCGACGGCGGGCTGTTGCGGCGCCGCGGCCCGGCGCG
>JBGQLF010000354.1:0-8476 GCA_041499985.1 Gemmataceae bacterium | reverse complement strand
GCGCTGCGCTGGTGCCGAGAAGTGGCTATACTGGACATGGGAGCCTCCTTGGTGTCAATGCGGGCGATGGCTCTACCTTCATTGCACCACGAAGGCTCCTTCTTTGCGACCCCTCTCCAAAAGGTCAGAAGTCGAACTAAGCCGCCGGAGTCGCAGCCGAGGGCCCAGGTGGTATCCATCTGGGAAAGATCGATTGAAACCATTCGATGCTTCCAATGCCCTGGGGCGCGCTCCGATGCTTGGGCTGGCCTTGAGGTCAGCGCCTTGCTTCTCCTTGCCATTGTCCCCGGTAATCAGCAGCCTGCGTTGCTTCACTTTGCGTGGGAACGGCACCACATAGCCATCAATGAAGCTCACCCTGGATGAAAACTTCAAAGCGGCCGTCGATCCCACTACGGTACAGACCACCGACTTGGTCCTCTCCGACATCGCCGGCGCATTGGTGACGGGCGTTACCTTGTTCAACGGCAACACCACAGCGCGGTTCACACTTAGCGGCTTCACCGCCGGAGGCACGCTGAACGCCAGCATTGCCAAGGGGCCATCAGCGACGCCGTAGGCAGCCCGGTCGCCGCCTTCGCGGCCAGCTACCAGGTGGCCAACGACGTGCCCCCGACGGCAACCATTGCCAACAGCGGACCAGTGAACGAAGGCAGCGCCGTGACGGTGAGCTGGAGCAATCCGTTGGATGCATTGGCCGCAGACGCCGCAGCCGGCTTCATGACGCTTTGGGCAATCTTGTAAAGTGCCCCATTGGTCGAAATCGGTGACGCTGTGCGCCGTGAAAAGACTGCCAACCGGGAACCGACGATGCCAGTGGGAGCGTAAAGACGAGCGGACCAAACGCCCCTCCGACTATCCCAAAGCGCCCGCCAAGTCGCGACCACCCTCTTCGGCAGCATGGAATACGACCAGCAGCTGATCCAGGCGTTCTATAGCACCTACCTGGGAAGGCAGGGTTCGGCGAGTAAAACCAGTTTCTGGGCGCGATCTTTGCAGCAGGGCACGCCCGACGAGCAGGTGGTCGATGCTCTCCTCGCCTCCGGCGAGTATTTCCAGCGGTCGCACGTTTATCCTGGAGCCGCCTCTTCGGAGGATCAGGGATGTAGGATGAAGAGTCTTGCTTCATCTTTCATCCCTGATCCTTCTCTTATGGCATCGCCACTTCCGCCAGCAGTTTCTTGAAGTCATCCCGGGAGCGCAGCGAGTCGAGTTCCGCGTTTTGGCTGAGCTGTTCGGCGTCCTTGAACCCCTGCCGGATCGCCTCGCGCAACCGGTTCATCGCCCGATCGGCGTAGCTCTGCGCGGCGGCTTGGCGTTTCTCGGAAGGCAACGTGCCGTCGTTCTCCGCCAGGGGCACACAAGCGGCCAAGAAGCAGGCGGCGACGTAGCAATTCTGGGCGCTTTCCGGGAAGACCTGGAAGAACTCCTCCGAGGCCTCGGCCGTTGCGCCATGATCGCCGAGCCGAACCAGGATGGAAGTGAGGTAGCCCCAGTTCTGGCAAAGCGCTTGGCGTAGTTCCTTGTTGTCGGGGCGGAGCTGCCGTGCGGTCTGTTGGTGAGCGATGGCCTGGCGCAACCATTGGCTCGCTGCTGGCAGCTCCTTGCGCCGGTAGACCAAGGTGGCCAAATCGCGTAAGGTGTCGGCCAAGTCGAGATGGTAGTTCGGCACGTCTGGATAGTCCGTAATGAGTTTTTCCTGAAACAGCACGGCCTGGCGATACGCTTGCTCAGCCGGCTGCCCCCGGCCGCTGGCTGCCAGTAGATCGCCTAGCTTTTTGTGGAGGGCGATCAGGTTCAACCGGTGGTTCCGTTCGCCCGGCGTGTCCGCCGCCAGCTTCTCGAAGAAGGCCAGGGCCTGCCGATACGCCTGCTCGGCCTCCGGTAGGCGCTGGGTCCGCTGCAACAGCTCCCCCAGCTGCGTCTGAAGTTCAGCCAAGTGCGACCGGTAAATGGATGCGGTAGGAAAATCGGTCGCCAACTTTTTGTAAAGGACCAGAGCCTGGCGAAGGGGTTGCTCCGCCTCCGATAGCCGGTTGGTGTGCCTCAGGAGATGGGCCAGGGCAACCTGGATCTGCGCCAGTTGATCCCGGTAATCGGGCCGGGCGGGAAAGTCATCGGCCAGTTGTTGCATGATGTCGAGGGCCTGACGGAAGGCCTGCTCCGCTTCCTGGGGCCGTGTCGTATGCAGCAGGTCGCCCAGGTTCTGGTGACTGCCGGCGAGGTCCTGGCGATAAGCGGGATCTTGGGGGGAATGAGCCGTCAGTTTCTCTTGCACGGCCAGGGCCTGGCGGTAGTTATGCTCGGCCTCAGGAAGCCGATCCGTCCTGGCCAGCAGATATCCCAGGTTGTTATGGGTCATCGCCAGCCTGCGCCAGAACTCGAGTGGCGCGGAGTCGCCGGCCAGCGGTTCCAGGAGAGCCAGTGCCTGGCGATAGGCCTGCTCCGCCTCGGACACTTGCCGGCGATGCCAAAGCAGGATCCCCAACGTGTTGTACGTATCGGCGAGGTGCTTGTGATAGTAGGGCTGTGTCGGAACCTCGGTTAGCAGCTTCTTCTGGAGGGATATGGCCTGGTGCAGATTCTGCTCGGCTTCCGGAAAGCGGCCTAGATCCTTGAGTAGATTGCCGAGGTTCGCATAGCTGATGCCCAGGGCATTGCCATAGTCCAGGACGGTGGGGAACTCCTCGGTCAACTTCTGGTAGACGGCCACAGCCTGACGGTGGGGTTCCTCCGCCTGGTCGAGTTGCTTGAGCAGGCGATGAATCTCCCCCAGCCGCCAGTACGCCCGTCCAAGCTCCATCCGCACGGTGGGATCGGTGCTCTTCTGCTTCACAAACTCCTGGTAGAAGCGAAGGGCTTGTTCGAGGAGGTCCCGCCGCAGCCGCTCCATGTGCGGCATCTGGGCCAGAGATTCCTGACCCACGCGCGTCAACATCTGGTCCACGGCATCGCGGGCCAGACTGAAGTTGAGGTCCGCCTGCTGGCGTGCCCACTCCGTCGCGTCACGCTCCTGCTTTAGGCGGACATTGGACCCCAGGACCACGGCCAGCACGGTCAAGACGGACAGGCCACTGACTCCCAGCAGTGCTGCCAGCGCCGGCCGGCGTCGCGCCCACTTGACGCCCCGTTCCCAAGCGGAAGTCGCCCGAGCGTGGATGGCTTCGCCGGCCAGGAAACGGCGCAGATCGTCCGCGAGGGCCTCCGCACTGGCATAGCGCATGGGTGATTCCTTCTGCAAGCACTTCAGGCAAATCGTCTCCAGGTCGCGCGCGAGTTTTGGCCGCAATCGGCTCGGCGGCACCGGGTCCTGGATGCGCAGCTGCGCCAGCGTGTCCAGCACCGTTTCGCCGTGGACGGGTGGCCGGCCGGTCAGCCGCTCGTCGAGGATCACGCCCTGGGCATGCGCAGCGGTGGCTGGGCCGATTTCCTTGGTCTTGCCCAGGGTCTGCTCCGGGGCCATATAACTCGGCGTTCCCATGAGGGCGCCCGTGGTGGTTTGGCTGGCGTCGCTGTCCAGGCGTTTGGCCAGACCGAAGTCGGTGATCTTGAGGATACCGTCGGCGCTGAGCAACACGTTGGCGGGCTTGAGATCGCGGTGCACGATGTGGCGCAAGTGGGCGCCATGGATGGCGCGGGCCAGTATCTCGACCCATTCGGCCGCGGCGCGGGCTGGCTGCGGCTTGCCGGCCACTTTCTGGGCCAGCGTACCGCCATCGACGAATTCGAGTGCGAAGTAGGGCCGGCCTTGGTGCTGGCCGACTTCGTAGATCTGGACGATGTTGGGATGTTGCAAGCGCGCCACGGCCTCGGCTTCCGTGCGGAAGCGGGCGCATTCTTCCGGCCCCGCGCCGGCCCCGGCCGAGATCATCTTCAGCGCCACGATGCGATTGAGGCTCACGTGTCGGGCCTTGTACACCACGCCCATGCCGCCACGGCCCAGCAGACCCAGGATCTCATACCCCGGAATCTGCGGCAGTTCCTCCGCCGCGCCCGCACTGCCGAGCAGCGAGTTCGCGACTTCCTGGCCGGTGGCGACCAGATCCGGAAAGCGTTCGCGGTACTCGTGCGAGGAGGGATGATCGCCATACTGCTGCCGGACGCGGTATTCCTGGCCGAGCAAGCGCAGCACGATCGACGGCTGGTTCAGGCGCGCAAAGCGCGCCAAGTAAGCTTCCACGCGTTGGGGCGCCGGCTTGTCGGGAGTGGCCCCTGCCGACTGCGGCGGCGAGGACTTCCACGCCAGTTCCAGCTCGATGTGGACCAGTTCCTCCAGCGTCGCCAGATAATTGGGATGATCTTCGGCGGGTAAAAACTGTTCGATGGGTGCCGGCTGTCCTTGCCGCCAGGCCGCTTCGAATTGCCGGCGGGCCGTCTCGTCCACGGTGCCCAGCGCTGTCGTCGCTGTTTCCATGATCACATAGTGGGGAAGGCACGCTCCAGGCGGTCTTGCACGCGCTTGAGAATCCGGCGGACCGTCCGCTCCGAACAGCCCAGGTGCTCGGCCACTTCGTCATTCGTGTACTGCTGGAGCTTCAGGTCCACGAGCTGCCGTTCTTCGTCGTCCAGGGAGGCCATCAACTGTTGAAACTGGTCGGCAAACGCGGCCGCCTCGGCCGGTGACGGTCCCGGAGCCACCGGCTCGAAATGGCCGCTGCCGGGCAGAGACTCGGCCTCAAGCTGCACTTCTTGATCAACGCCTCGTTTGCGGCGCCGGTGAAAGCGGACCTGCTCCCGAACTTTGGTCAGGGTGATGGCACACAGCAGCCGCCAGAGTGCTTCGCTATCGGCCAGCTGGAATTCCCCGGCCTGAGCGCGGCGCAGAAAGGTACGACAAGCCGACTGCACCACGTCTTCGGGTCCGACGCGGCGCCGCACCGGCCCAACGAGGTGTTTCTCCGCAACCTGATGCAGCATGGCGCCGTACTGTTCGCAGAACTGCTGGACGATCTGCCGATTCCCCTGGCGGAGTCCCTGAATCAGGTCTGGCCAATCGTCTTCGGTTTGCGGCATGCACCATCTCCCGAACGGGGTCCAAAAAGTCTCTCCACAGGGTAGCCACACTCGGGCGCGAAAGCAACGTGATCACTTGGGAGAAGATGGGACCGAAGCCCCCTCGGACGTTTCCGCTGGCAGTACCGGATCCTCGGACGTATAGTGGCGGCAGTATCGGCCATTCGTTCGCGGAAAGGACTGTGAAAACTATGTTCCGACTACTGCTCTCCGGCGCCGCTCTGCTCGCGTTCCTGGCTTTCTGCATTCGCCTACCGGCTATCCCGGCTGTCGAGGAGCCAGCGGGGATTCCCGCGTTTCCCGGTGCCGAGGGATTTGGCGCGGGGGCCACCGGTGGCCGCGGCGGGGCGGTGTACGAAGTCACCAACCTGAACGACGCGGGTCCCGGTTCGATGCGCGACGCCGTCGCGCAGGGCAACCGCACCGTCGTCTTCCGGGTGTCGGGCACCATCGCACTGAAGAAGAAGCTAGTCCTCACCCAGCCGAACCTCACCATCGCGGGACAGACGGCCCCCGGCGATGGCATCTGTCTACGGGACGCCACCTTCGAAGTATCCACCCACAACGTGATCGTGCGCTATCTGCGCAGCCGCCTGGGCGACGAGAGCCGTCAGGAGGACGATTGCATCAATCTCCGGAACGCCCGCAATGTGATGATGGATCACTGCTCAGCCACGTGGTCCATCGATGAAGCGTTATCGTTGGCCGGCAATGTCTCGAACGTCACCGTGCAGTGGTGCCTCATCGGCGAATCCCTGAACCGGAGCCTGCACGCGAAGGGCCCTCACGGCTACGGCTCGCTGGCCCGGGCCAACGGGCCGGTCTCGCTGCACCATAACTTGTGGGTGCACAACAATGGGCGCAACCCACGGTTGGGCGACAATTACAATCGGCCACCCTATCCCACCTTTGATGTCCGCAACAACGTCATCTATGACTATGGTGCCACTTGTTCGGGATTGACACAGGGCCAACTCAAGGTGAACTACGTCGCCAATTACATCCGGCCTGGCCCAAGCAGCAGGGCACGTACCCCGATCCACGTTGGTGGTCCCTCGGACATGCTCTTCTACATTCGCGACAACATTTTCGAGGGAAACGACGCCCTGACGGCGGACAACTCCCGGTTTTTCGACCCGGTCATGATCGACGGGAAGAGGCAGGTGCAAACGGTCGCCGAACCGTTTGCGGTGCAGCCGGTGCGCACCGTTTCCGCTAAACAGGCTTATGAGGCGGTGCTGAGCACGGTTGGGGCTTCGCGGCCGGTTCGCGATGCCGTGGATGCCCGGATTATCCGCGACGTGCACCAGCGCACGGGATCGATCATCGACTCGCAGAAAGAAGTGGGCGGCTGGCCGGAGCTGCGATCGGCGGCGGCACCGCTCGACAGCGACCACGACGGCATCCCCGATGAATGGGAAACGCGCCACGGCCTCAACCCGCACGATGCCTCCGACGGCGCCAAGCTCGCTGTCAACGGTGGCGGCTACACGAACCTGGAAGTCTACCTCCATGAATTGGCGGCCGAAGCTGGGCCGGTCAAGAAAGCCGGGCCGCCGTGACCTCCGCTCGGTCATCCAATCGGACGGCGCGTGTTCTACGGGTCCATCACCCTCTTCTCCAGAAACCAGCCTATTTTACCACAAAGAGCGAACGAGCGCCTCCATTCCCGTGAACCTTCTTATTGACCGTGCCAGAGCCGCGCGTGAGAATGCAGCCATCTTGCCCCTATCCTGATATCCTGCTCGGAGGCGGGAGCACTCCCGTGGTCGAAGTCTACGTCAGCACCGATGTCGAAGCCGATGGTCCCATTCCCGGTCCGCATTCGATGCTCAGTTTCGCCTCCGCGGCTTTCCTCGCGGACAAAACGCTGGTCGGCACTTTCACGGCCAACCTGGAAACGCTCCCGGGCGCCCAGGGCGACCCGGCGACGCTGGCCTGGTGGCAGCAGCACCCCGAAGCCTGGCAGGCAGCGCGAATGGATTTGCAGGATCCCGCCGCGGCCATGCAGCGCTATCTGCTCTGGCTACAAGGGCTGCCGGGTAAGCCGGTCTTCGTGGGCTATCCGGCGGCCTACGACTTCCTTTTTGTTTACTGGTACCTGATCCGCTTCGTCGGCCAGAGTCCGTTTTCGTTCTCGGCGCTCGATATCAAGACCTATGCAATGGTTTTGTTGCGGACCGAATACCGCGAAGCCACCAAGCGGAATATGCCGCGCCACTGGTTCGATCCCGTCCCGCATACGCACGTGGCGCTCGACGACGCCCTGGAACAAGGCCGGCTGTTCTGCAACATGTTGGCGGAGAATTTGGGACAGCAGGCCTGACCGCCAGCTTCCAGTCGGCCACGCACGGGGCAGGAGGGATTTCCTCTTTCCCGACCACGGCTCCGTCGCGATGCTTGTATTTGGCCTGGTCCGGCGCTAAAATGCCGTAGCCTGAAGCTCTGACATGATTTGTGGGAGCCTACAAGCCCGAAGCGCTAGCGAGGGATCGCTGCTGCAACCCTCGCTGGCGCGTCGGGCTTATGACATGCGGAGACTGGAGTGATGCACCAGCGACAGCGCTTGTCCTGGTTGGTGATGGCCGTTGCTCTCCTGGCGCTTCCGCAAGCGGCCCGGGCACAGGGACGGCCCGGATCGCCGTTCGGGGAGGGCCCTGGCCTCGGTCTCGACATGGCCGTCCCGGCAGCCGAGACGCGCAACCAGTCGCATCGAGCGATTGAGAATGGCGTCCATAGCGACGATCTTCTAGACCAAAGACTCCGCCGACTGAAGGAGATGCACAACATCCAGGACCTGGTTCAGAAAGTCTTCACCGATCCCAAGAAATTCGGCGTCGATCCCGAGGTCTTCGAGAAGCTGAAACGCGACCAGGCCCGGAGTAATGGCAAGACCACCGTGGATCCCAATGACCCTCAGGTGCGCAAGCTCCTGGAAGCGATCCTGGCCGAGCGGGCCAAGCAGGGCCAATCGGACTTGAAAATCACTCCAGACCAGGCCGAAGCCTGGCAGCGGCAAGGGCAGCGTCCGCGCGAAGAGCCGGCGCCGCCGGAACCTGATCCCGGGCGCGTTTCCCGACCACCGCGTATGGCACCTGTCACCCCGCCGGCGCTCCCGCCGCCGATGCTCCCGCTGGAACGGCCCAAGGTCGAGGCTCACGGGCCAGTGACGGACGGCGAGCCGGGGGAGCCGGAAGCGCCAACGAACAAACGGCAGCTGAATCCGCAGGTGGCCCAACAGCTCCGAAAACTCCTGGATAAGGTCAACAACTTGGATCCAGCCCTGCGCCATTCCCCGGCCCTGCGCAAGGCGATGCAGAGTTTGCAGCAGTACACTCCAGGCAACGATCGCTGGAGCGGCCTGGCAGGCCGGGTCGACGGCTTACAGGAGGGATTCGGGGATTGGGCCGGCAAGCTTCGCCCCGAGATGCAATGGCCCGAGCTGGACTGGTTGTCGACCCGG
>JBGQLF010000353.1:0-8481 GCA_041499985.1 Gemmataceae bacterium | reverse complement strand
GCGAGCTGGATCTGCGCCAGGCTTATCCCCCGGTACGGGCCAGCGTCACCCTGTCGATCCTGACCTTGCAGTTCACACCGATCGAGCACCGGCAGCGGATCGTGCGCGACGTCTGGAAGCACACCGTAGCAGGTGGGGCCTTCGTCCTGGTCGAGAAGGTCCTCGGGGCCACGGCCGACCTCGACAGCCTGATGGTCGATACCTACTACCAGCTTAAAGCGGCCCACGGCTACAGCCACGAGGAAATCGAGCGCAAGCGGCTGTCGCTGGAAGGGGTGCTCGTCCCGGTGACGGCCCACTGGAACGAGGAACTGCTGCGGATGGCTGGCTTCCGGCAGGTCGATTGCTTCTGGCGTTGGATGAACTTCGCCGGCTGGGTCGCAGTCAAGGAGTAGCCCCGATGGCGACTGACAGCCCTCTCTACTGGGAACAACAGCCGGGTGAGTCCGCCATTGCCTTCGCGGCTTTCGTGATCTTCCGCGATCTGGGTCCACACCGCAGCCTAGATGCAGCCAGTCGCCTGTATCATCGCAAGCCGGGACAGGAACCAGACCGGCCCCCAACCGGCACCAAGAAGCGGAAATCCGGCCAGGTCCGCCGCTGGTATAAGAGTTGGAACTGGCGGGCCCGGGCAGAAGCCTATGACGCTGAGCAGGACCGCCAGCAACGCGCTGCCCGGGAAACTGCCTTGCGCGAGATGGCCGAACGGCATGCCCGCGAAGCGGTCGCTCTGCAAGAGAAGGCGCTGCGCCGCTTACAGCAGATGCAACCGGAGGAGCTGACCCCCGTCCAGGTACTGGACTATTTTCTGGAAGCGGCCAAGCTCGAGCGGCTCAGCCGAAGCGAGCCAGATCCCGGTAAGAAGCGGTGATGCTGCGCCGGGGGCAGGGTGCTCCGAGACACTTGACACACCCAAAAAAAGGCGTCACGCGCGAATCGAGCTCGACCTCTCCACTCTGCCCAAATTGCACATCGGGAATGACCCAACCTCCGACTTCGCTGAGCGATCCCGTTTTCGCAGCGAGGACAAGTGCACGCCCTCCGATCGCGTTTTCTACTTGCCAGGCTATACCTTAGGAATCATCTCTTCAAGCATCTCTTTCATAAATATTTGCCAATTGACAATGGTAGCAAGTGTCGGTAGAATGGATCATTGTCATTTGACAATAGCTCTCCAGTGAATGAAGATGCCCAAACACAAACAGGTACTCAATGTGGTAGACCAACTCCGGCGGGCGATCGGCGGTTGCGGCCTGAGTCTGAACCAGCTGGCGAAGGCGACCGGGGTTCACCAGGCCCAGCTGTCCCGGTTCATGCGTGCGCAACGAACTCTGACGCTTCCGGCTGCCGCAAAGCTGTGCACCTATCTCGGGCTGCACCTAACCGGCCCAGCCCTCGACAAGAAAGAGTAAGGAACCGATGGCGAGCAACCTCTTCAAGGTCACGGTCATTCAGTACTGGCTCCACGATGCCTGGATCTCCCCGGAGGGAGTCCCGTGCCCGAAGGACACGCCCGGGGCCCGCTTCGTGAAGACTCGAAAGGTGAAGAAGGGCATTCTCGGCGCGAAGAAGGTCAAGAAGAAGTCCAGTAAGTGGTATGGCCGCGCCCCCGGCAACCGGAAGCCCGTGCCGTTGTCAACTAACAAGGTAGCGGCACAGCAGATTCTGGCCGAACTAGTGAAGAAGGCCGAGCTAGGACGGGCCGGGATCTCCGATCCTTTCGAGGCGCACCGCAAGCGTCCCCTGACCGAGCACTTGGCCGACTACCGCCGCGAACTGGAGGCCAGGGATAACGATCCTCGTTACGTCACGCTCGTTCATTCCCGCCTGATGGCCTTGTGCAAAGGTTGTGGCTTCCATCTCGTGAACGATCTGTCGGCATCCCGCGCGATGGACTGGCTCTGCCAGCAGAGACGCAATGAGTGTGCGCCTGAACTGCCGGCCGGTCAGGAGCAGTTTACCCGGAGTGAAGCGGCGAAAACACTGGGCATGTCCGCCACCGCCTTCCGTGATGCCGTCAAGCGGCTCAGTTTGCCCGCAAGCGGCAAAGGACGGGCCCGTCGCTACCCGCGGGCGACCGTGCAAGCCATCCGAGATCGTTTTGGCAGAGGCAACAGTATCCAGACGACCAACTACTATGTGTCACATCTCAAGAGCTTCTGCCGCTGGCTGGTCAAGGACGGTCGCATTGCTGAAAGCCCCGTCGCGCACCTGGAGGCGAACAACGTCGAAGTGGACCGCCGGCACGACCGCCGGGAACTGTCTACTGATGAGCTGCGCCAACTGTTGGAGATGACCCGACCGAGCAAGCGGGCGTTCCGCGGAATGACAGGCGAAGATCGCTTCATGCTCTACGCGACCGCATGCGGCACCGGGTTCCGGGCTGGCGCCCTGGCCAGTCTCACGCCGGCACACTTCGACCTCGATAGCCCGACACCCACCGTCGCTCTGGCCGCCCGCAAGAACAAGTCCCGCAAGCCGCGCCTCCAGCCCTTGCCTACTGACCTGGTAGAACTGCTGCGGAACTACCTAGCGGACAGGCCCACGAATGTTCCCTTGTGGGGCGGGGACTGGGCATGCAAGGGGGAGGGAGCAGAGATGTTGCGGGCTGACCTTGGTGACGCAGGAATTCCCTACGTCGTTGAGGGGCCGGACGGCCCGCTATACGCCGACTTTCACAGCCTACGGCATTCGTACATCACGGCACTGGGGCGTTCAGGAGTGGACCTGCGTGCCGCGCAGGAGCTAGCGGGACATTCAACGCCCACCCTGACGGCAAAGTACATGCACGTTCGCTTGCACGATTTGGCGGGGAGTGTGGAGAAGTTGCCCAGCTTCATGCCAGCCGACAAGCCGCTTGACAAAGAGGCGAGGGCCCTCCGGGCATCCGGGACAGATGAAGTCGGTTTGTCGCCGGTTTGCGCAGGGTTTGCACAAGCGGCTGATCCCGGATGCGACCGGCTGAGACCGCCTGAGTCTGCGACGCCGTCAGGTCCGCCAGGGGATGATGACGCAAGTATTAGTGAGACAAGAGGTTTGGTACTGGATGAGACTGATCGAGACGGGTTGAGAGCGAGAGGCCCCTCCCGGATTCGAACCGGGGATGGCGGATTTGCAATCCGCTGCCTTACCGCTTGGCTAAGGGGCCGCAGCTTACTCTGTCGTGGTTGGTATAGTCATCCCCCTGGAACGTGTCAATGTGACCTCGCGGCGGCCCGAGCGGTGACGAATCAAACCCTCAGCGCGCGCCTTTGAGCTTGCGCGCCACTGCCTCAATGCGGTTGCGGCACTCCTTGTGTGCGGCCGTGAAGCCCTTCACATCCGCCCGGCCAGCTCTCAGATAATCGAGGACGACAGCCTCTGCGGCGACGAACTCGGGGCATGCCTGGGCCGCGGCGGAAGCGATCTCGTTCGGAATCGTCGTTACCCCATTGAGGTCGCCATGCAGCAAATCGCCCGCATGAATCGCAACGCCACCAATATGAACAGGTACATTAATCTGTACAATATGGCAGTAGCCATGGGCGCAAATCGTTCCAGCAGTGAAGCAGGGGAATCCCAGCGCCTCGACCTGGTCCAGATCGCGGCCAGCCCCGCTCGTGATCAAACCCACGGCTCCGAAGCTCTTGTAGGTCGTGCACATGACCTCGCCGAACGTCGCCGCGGCCACGGGGTCATCGAGATCTTGAAACACAACTACTGCCGGCCCTGGCAGTTCCGCAAACGAAGCCACTTGCTCGGCCAGGCCGGAATAGACATCGCCGGCTCGCGGCGCGGCGGCCGAGCGAAACATCGCGGTGCTGGCATAGCCGACCATCGGCGGCAGCTTCGGGAAGCAGGCCTGAAGGCGGCCATTCAGGTAACCAGCCGTCCGCGGCCGGAGATCAAACAACTCGACGACATTGCAGACGGTCGGGGTGTCGAATTTGCGCAGCAATTCCAGATCGGCGATAGGGACGGCGCGAAACGTGGACATGATGGTTGAGCCTCGCGGTGACCGGCGAGCCGGGCCGCTTCGCCCGCGCTCGACCGGGACTTCAGGAGAATCGCGGATGCATCTGGTCCTGGCTCTTCTCTGGCTCGTGCTGGGTGGAGCAGTCCTGGCCTGGCAGGGCACTCATCCCGACGACCCTGGCTGGCGGATCCTGGGAAGCAACGTGTCGGTGGGCTGGCTGGCTCTTCTGTTCGCCCTCTACGACGGGCTGCGTTGGTGGAGCCAGCGCTCCCTCCCGCAAACGCGGCGGAGCCCCCGGCAGGCCCGGTCCCGCCAAGCACCGGGACCGAGCCTTTCTGCCGATCCCCAACTTGACTTTAACGCACCGTCCTCGCCCCCCGAAAGCGATTCTGGGCCATCTTCACGCCAGTAAGCCCATGAGCGGTTCGCCCGGGGCAATGCGCAGCGGCCGATTCAGCGCATCCGAGACCTCCGTGTGCGGGTCGATCCCCATCAGATGAAACATCGTCGCCGCCAGGTCCTCGGGCCGGGCCGGGTCATTGGCGGGATAGGCGCCAATCTTGTCCGAGGACCCGTAGACGAAGCCGCGCTTGACGCCTCCGCCCGCCAACAGAGCCGGATAACACTTCGGCCAGTGATCGCGCCCGGCGATGTCGTTGATACGCGGACTGCGACCAAACTCGCCCATCCAGACTACCAAGGTCTGATCGAGGAGGCCCCGGGCCTCAAGATCTTCGAGCAGCGTCGGCACGACCTGATCCGTGATCGGCAGCAGGTAATTCTTGAGGACCGGATACATCGGCTTGCTGTTGAAGCCGTGGGTGTCCCAACCCCCCACGTTGCCCTGGCCGCCAATGGTCGCGGCAAAATAGACCGTGATGAACCGCGCGCCGGCTTCGACGAGCCGTCGGGCCAGCAGGCAACTCTGCCCATAGGTCGTGCGGCCATAGCGGTCACGAACCGCGTCGGGCTCATTGGAGAGGTCAAACGCCTTCTTCAGTTGTGGCGCCGTTAGCATGGTTAGCGCTTTTTCATAGGAAGCGTCGATGCCGCGGGCGCGCGCGGAGAAGTCGAGCAGCTCAGTCTGGTGATCGATCAGGCGCAGCACTTCGCGCCGATTCTCCAGGCGGTCCGGCGACAAGTTGGCAGGCAGGCTCAGCTCCGGCAGGCGGAAATCGGGACTGTTGGGATCCTGGGCGATGAAGAAGGGGTCGTGCGCTTTGCCCAGGAAGCTGGCGTGCTGACCCGGCGTGATCGAGCCGTCGCGAATCACATAGGGGTAAGAGACAAACGTGGGCACTCCCGACTGCGCCGGCGCCAACCGGTCCACCACGGAACCATAGGCGGGGAATAAGTCGTGCGAGTCGCGCAGCCGTTGATCGTCCAAAGGCGGAGCGTGGCCGGTCAGACTGTAATAGCCGGCGGAATTATGGTTCTTCATCTCGTGGTGCAGGCTGCGCACCAGTGAGAATTTGTCGGCGACCTGCGCCAGACGCGGCAGCCGCTCCGAGACAAGGATGCCCGGCGCGCGGGTGGCAATCGGCTTGAATTCACCGCGGATCGCTTCCGGGGCGTCCGGCTTCATATCAATAGTGTCGTGATGACTCGGTCCACCGTACTGGTGCAGGAAAATGACCGACTTGGCGCGGGCCTTCCGATTGCCACTTCGTTCGGCTGCGCGCAGCAGGTTCGGCAGCGAGAGGCCCAGCAAACTGGCGCCGCCGATTTTGAGCAACTCGCGCCGTCCGAAGCGAGTCTGCTCATAATTCCTGCACCCAAAGGAATCCGAAGTCGGTTGCATTGGCTATCCCTGAGGTAAGAGCGGCGCGCCGGTGGTCGCCTGCGGCTTCCCGCTAAGCAGACCGGACATCGTCAACCGGAACGTGTCTCACTGGCGTAACAGAAACTCCTTGGCGTTGACCAGTCCCCACACGATATCTTCCAGCGCGATACGCCGGCTTTTAGCGCGTTGCAGCAGCGTGCTGGCGATGTGTTGCTCCTGCGGCGTCGGCAGCCTGCTCAGAGCGACCAGGTAAAACTCCTCGAGGATCTCCGCATCGGACTTTCCCTCGGCCAGCAGCCGGCCGATGCGGTTGTTCGGCTCGATCAACATTTCATTGACGAGCTCGCCGGAGGTTAATTGGAGGGCCTGGCCCAGCGTGGTGTCGTCGGAGCGTTCACATTCACATGTCAGCAGTCGATCCGGCTTGCCAAACAGCTTGAGGAACTGATCGGCCGCCGTCGGTCGCTGCCCGCGCTCGCGGACGGCGCGGACGCCGGGCAACTGGACGGCGCGCACGCCGCGCGGAGATCCGGTGAAGCGCACGGGTGCATCCAGGACCAGCGCCAGGGCATCGAGCAATTGCTCCGCTTGCAACGGGCGGACCAGTGCATGGGAGAAATTGGCTTCGTCGTCGCGGTTGGTCTCGTTCGGGGACGCGACAAGTTGGTAGGTCCGCGAGTTCAGGATCGTTCGAATCAGATGGCGCACATCAAACTGATGGGCGGCCAGTTCCTCCGCCAGCGCCTCGAGCAACGGCCCGTTGATGGGCGGATTCGAGGCCCGGAAGTCATCGATCGGATCGACGATGCCGCGACCGAGCAAGTGGTACCAGATGCGATTGGCCTGAGTACGGGCGAAAAAGGGATTGTCAGGCGCCGCGATCCAGTCCGCCAGGAGACGAAGTCGATCCTCGGCATCCGCGAGTGGCGGGGTAGGCGCCCCGAGGAAGCGCGGCGGCATGCGTTGGCCGGTGCGCGGATGCTGCACTTCGCCTTCCCGGGCGACCCAGACGATCTGCTCGCCGTCGAATTCATGCGTATCGAGCCGATCGCGGCGGTTGTTCTCCACGATTCGGTATTGCACCCGTGGAAAAAACGCAGCCAGACTGTAGTAATCGTTCTGCGTCCATTGCTCGAACGGGTGGTTGTGGCACTTGGCGCATTGCAGCCGGACGCCCAGGAAGACCTGGGCAGTTGCTTCGGCTCGGATCATCGGGTCGCGCAGGGCGCGGTAGTAGTTGGCGGCGGGATAGCTATAGGTGCTGCCGCGGGCGGCGATCAGCTCGCGTGCGAATTCGTTGAGCGGCTTCCCTTCGGCAAGGCGCTGTCGAATCCAGTGATGGAACTCCTGCACGCCCTTGCGATCGAGCGTTTTCTCCTCATTGCGCAGCAGGTCAGCCCATTTTAGGGCCCAGAAATCCGCAAACTCCGGGCGCTCCAGCAACTGGTCCACGAGGCGGGCACGTTTGTCCGGGCGCGCCTCGTTCAGGAAAGCGCGGGTTTCCTCTGTGCTGGGCAGGGCGCCGAGGACGTCGAGGTAGGCACGTCGTAAAAAGGCGCTGTCCGAAGCCAGGGCGGAGGGCAGCAGACGCAGCGCCCGCAGCTTGGCGAACACGTGCCGGTCGATGAAGTTGGCCTGCGGAACATCGGGCCAAACGAACTGCGGTCGGGCCGGCACAAACGCCAGCTGGACGGTCGCCTGCTTGTCCAGGTAGCGCACCAGCACGGCGGTCTCGCCCGCTTGTTGCCGGCGCACTTCGCCGCTGGGCGTCACCTCGACGATCAGGTTCGACGGTTCGTAGACAGCCAGCCGAGTCACATCACGCACCTGGCCATCGGAAAAGGTGGCGCGCACGTGAATCTGGACACGGTCGGCCGGCTCGATCAGGACGCGCTCGGCCGGCGTGACTTCCAGCCGCCGGACCACGGGCGTATCCGGGGGATCGGCGGGCAGGCCGCCACGGATCCAATGGTGCAGGATGTCATATTCCGGGGAAGCGACCGGGAAGCGCCGGCCACCTTCGTGGGGCACTGTGGCAGTGGCTTTCAGGAGCAGCAGGCTCTCCTCCGGCTGGAGCGGGTTGGTACGCCGGCCGAGCATGCCGCGTGTCAGCACGGTGAAATCAAAGGCTGGATCTTCTCCGCGCAGCGAGAGCTTGAAGCCGTTCTTGCCGTTCTGGTTGCCATGGCAGGCTCCTTGATTGCAGCCGGCCCGGGACAGGACCGCCATGACATCGTTGCGAAAACGGATGGGCTCGCCGTACGAGCCGGGGCCGAAGAGCAGAACAAACAGAACGGCAACCGCGGAGGGTTTCAGCATGGCAAGGGTAGGTCTCGAGGCGAACCAGCCCCCTCACCCTACCCTCTCCCCCGCCGCGGGGGAGAGGGTAGGGTGAGGGGGGCGAGTGCGGCAGGTCGAATTCAACCTTGTCATAACTACCCGATTTACACGCTGTAGGCAATCGTTAATTCCGGTGTGTCGATCCTCTTGTGCCCCGCGGCCTTGCTATCCATCAAGAAGGCCAGCATTCCCGTGGTCAGCAGCGTCCGCTCCACTGGGTAGGCCGGTTTGCCCGTGACCATCATCTGGGCCACGTTTTGCACCAGGAAACTGAAGTGGTCACGCTGCGGTTTGGGCAGCTCATACCAGCAGGCGGCGGGTGCGGCGCGTCCCTGGATGCGCCCGGCGAAGGCAAACTCCTGGACATGGCGCGGCGACATGTAGGCCGCGGTGTACAGACCAT
>JBGQLF010000352.1:0-8490 GCA_041499985.1 Gemmataceae bacterium | reverse complement strand
GAAGTCGCCCGGCCGGGTGATGCCGAGGATGGCGTTCATATTGGCACCGTCGAGATAGACCAGCCCCCCGGAGCGGTGCAGCAACTCGGTGATGGTGGCAATCTGGTCGTCGAACAGGCCGAGCGTGTTCGGGTTGGTGATCATGAACACTGCCGTGCGCTCATCGAGCTTGGCGCGCAGATCGTCCAGGTCCACCAGACCGCGACTATTGCTCTTGATGGTGACCGTGTCGAAGCCAGCAATGGCGGCGCTGGCGGGATTGGTGCCGTGGGCGCTGTCGGGAATGAGCACCCGCGTTCGTTTGTCACCGCGGTCGCGGAAATAGGCGGCAGCAACGAGCAGCGCGGTCAACTCGCCATGCGCCCCGGCGGCCGGCTGGAGCGAGACCACGTGTAACCCAGCGATCTCGGCCAGGATGTTTTGCATTTCCCAGAGCAGTTCCAGCATGCCCTGGCACGATTCGTCCTGCTGGAGCGGATGAACCTGGGCGATCCCCGGCAGCGCCGCCAACCGTTCGTGCCGCTTGGGGTTGTACTTCATCGTACACGATCCCAGCGGATAGAAATTCGTGTCGATCGACATGTTCCGCCCCGACAGGTTGACATAATGGCGGATCAAGTCGATTTCTCCGACCTCCGGCAGCGGCGGCGGCGCCGCGGCAAGGGCTGCCGCGGGAAGGAGAGCCTGGGCCTCGGGCACCGGCACATCACAGGCCGGCAGCCGATGAGTGCGGCGGCCCTGATGGCTCAGCTCAAATAGCAGCTCGGTCGATTGCGCTTTGTCCATGGCCTTTTTATGATCTTACTTGTGTTCCAGCTCCGCTCGGTACGCCGTCACGAGTCCATCGATTTCCGCCCGCGTGCGTTTTTCCGTCACGGCCAAGCTGATACTGTCCGCCAGCGCCGGATACCAGCGCCCCAACGGCAAGCCAGCGTGATAACCGCGCTGGAGCAGGCGCGAGAGCAGGGCCGGTACCTCCCCCGGCACCGTCAGCGTGAATTCCTTGAAGAACGGCCGGGGGAACCGCAAGCGAACACCCGGCACACGCGCCAATTGCTCCGCCGCATAATGTGCCTTGCGCGTGCACAGTTCCGCCGTTTCCTTCAAGCCTTGGGGGCCCAGAGCCGCCAGGTAGACGGTGGCCTTGAGGGCCATCAGGCCCTGGTTGGTGCAGATATTGCTGGTGGCCTTCTCGCGGCGAATGTGCTGCTCGCGTGTTTGCAACGTCAGCACCCAGCAGCGCCGGCCCTGCCGATCGACGGTTTGCCCCACCAGCCGGCCTGGCATCTTGCGCACATATTCCTGCCGGCAGGTGAGGATGCCCAGGTACGGCCCGCCGTAGGACATTCCATTGCCCAGGCACTGTCCCTCGGCCACGGCAATGTCAGCTCCGTACTGCCCCGGCCGTTTCAACAATCCCAGGCTGATCGGATCGAAGCTGACGACGAACAGGGCCCCCTTGGCATGAGCCGCCTCCGCCAGCGCCTCGACTTCCTCCAGGCCGCCGAAGAAATTCGGGTGCTGCACCACCACACACGCGGTCCGCTCGTCCACCGCCCGCCGAACATACTCGGGGTCGAGGTAACCGTGCGGCGCCGGCAGCGTCACCACTCGGGCATCCAGGTTGGTCAGGTACGTGGCCAGGGTGTGGCGATATTCGGGATGCACGCTTTCGGCCACGAGGACTTGCCCAAAACGCTGCGTCACGGTCAGAGCCATGAGGACCGCTTCGGCCACGGCGCTGCCCCCGTCGTACAGGCTGGCGTTGGCCACGTCCATGCCGGTTAGCTGGCAGATCAGCGTCTGGTACTCGAAGAAGGCTTGCAAGCTGCCCTGGCTGGCCTCGGCCTGGTAGGGCGTATAGGCGGTGTAATACTCGCTGCGCCCGGCCACCGCATCGACGACGGCCGGGATGAAGTGGTCATAACTGCCACCGCCGAGGAAGCAGACGGTGTCGTCCGCCGAGCGATTGTGGGCCGCCAGATGTTGCAGATGCTGCGTCAGTTCGATCTCGGTCAAGGCTGGCGGCACCTGGAGCGGCCGTTTGAGGCGCAGCTCGGGGGGGATGGTCTGGAACAGCTGTTGCACGGATGCGACCCCGATTTGCTCCAGCATGGCCCGCTGGTCGTCGGGGGTGTTGAGAACGTAGGACAATCCGGCCTCCTAGAGACAGTTCCAACTGGGAAGTGGGATGATCAGGACGACGGTTGGCTGCCATCGGCAATCCCGGGCTGCGCCGGAGGGATGTGCGCGCGAATCCAGGCCTGGAAAGGCCGTATCAAGGCCGACTCCTCCAGTTCCTGGGTTTTCTGCAAAAACTGGACAAATTCCCCCAGAGGCAAGAAGGGGAAACCGAGGCTGTGCTCGCACAACTCATAGACTCCGTTCGCGGCGAGCCGATAGGCATGCAGGAACGCGCCATCAAAACGCCACAGTTCGGGAACTCCCAGGGCCGCATAGATACTTAGGCGGTTCAGGGAACTGCTGCTGATATCGATCTCGATGGCCAGGTCAGGGGGTGGATCACGCCGCAGATCGATTTCCCTCGGGCCGCGCATTTGCACTGCATGCTGGCCGAGATAGAAGCACTCATCAGGTTCCAGTCCACGCTCCAGGTCTTCCCGCTGATAGGTCGTGGCCCCTCCCCCTTGCACAGCAGTACTCGTTTCCGCCCCCAGAATAGGCATGAGAAAGCCGAATCGGCGTTTCCACCACTCGTGGTTCCAGGATGGCGCCATGATTTCGAGGTTTCCTCGGTCATACGTAAGGCGTAACGGGCGTTTGCCCACCGCTTCCAAGAACTTCTCGTAGGTCTGCCAATCGACCGCGTGCAGCAGGAGGCGCTGCTCGCCGCGAGCCGGCTCGGTCCAAAGTGGCGGGATCAGGTTCATGCTTCGCCTCTCGCCGTCCGGCTCAATGCTCTTCCGACGCGATTTGCTTCTGATACTGCTCCAGCGTCAGCAAGTGATCCAGCTTGGTGCCGGGCTCGACCTTGAGCTTGACCATCCAGCCATGGCCATACGGATCGGCGGTAACGATCGTGGGATCCTCGAGCAGCTTTTCATTGATGGCCGAGACTTCGCCATCGACCGGCCCGTACAGGTCGCTGACCGCCTTGACCGACTCAATTTCCCCAAAGGCCTCACCCGTAAAGACATGGTCACCGACGTCCGGCAGCTCAATATAGACCACGTCCGTCAGCTGTTCGACCGCGAATTGGGTGATACCAACGATGCACTGGTCGCCTTCCAGGCGAGCCCATTCGTGCGTCGGTGCATAGCGAAGGGTTTGCGGATCCATCGGGTTCTCCAGATGAGTGGTGAGTGGTGAGCGGTGAGCAGTGGGAACCATCTACCACTCACCTCACCGGCTCCTTCGATAAAACGGTAGCGGCACCACACGCGCTGGGGCCGACTTGCCCCGGACGTCCACGTCACACGCCGTGCCGGCCGCCGTGCCTGCCGAGTCCAGATAGGCCATGGCAATGGCTTTGCCCAGGGTTGGCGCGAACGTGCCACTCGTCACCCGGCCGATTGCGCGACCGTCCCGCAGCACTACAGCCCCCTCGCGGGCGATGCGCTTGCCTTCCAGTTCCAGGCCCACTCGCTGCCGTAACGTCGTATCTTGGCGGCGCCGCACCAAGGCTTCCCGGCCGATAAAGTCACCCTTGTCCAGCTTCACCGCCCAACTCAGACCGGCCTGGAACGGATCTAGCTCCTCGGTCAACTCGTGGCCATAGAGCGGCATGGCGGCTTCGAGGCGGAGCGTATCGCGGGCGCCCAAGCCGCACGGTTTCGCGCCCCGCTGGACCAGGTCGTCCCAGAGTTCCACGGCCTGGGCCGCACTAAGCATGATCTCCAGACCATCTTCGCCCGTATAGCCCGTGCGGCTGACGACGCAAGCCTTGTCGTGATAGCGCGTGGGCGTCGCATAGTAATAGGCAAGCTGCTCAGCATCCGCCGCGGTCAGCCCCCGACAAAGGGCGAGCGCTTGCGGCCCTTGCACGGCAATCATGCAGGTGCTGGCAGTTTGGTCACTCACGTCGACCGTCCGCTTTCCCTTATGCTCGGCCAGCCAGGCGAGGATCTTCTCCCGATTGGAGGCGTTGACCACCAGCGCGTAGCCGTAGGGCCAGCGGTAGACCAGCACATCATCGCGCACGCCGCCCTTCTCATTGCAAATCAGGCCATAGCGGACCTGGAAGTCCTTCAGGGTGGCAGCGTTGTTGCTGAAAACCTGCTGGATCAGGGACAGGGCATCCGGACCGCCGAAGGACAGCCGGCCCATATGGCTGATATCGAACAACCCGGCTGCCGTGCGAACCGCCTGATGTTCCTCGACGATGCTGCCGTACTGAACGGGCATGTCCCAGCCGGCGAAATCCACCATCCGCGCGCCGTGAGCGACGTGCCACTCGTATAACGGCGTGCGCTGGGGCATCGGCATCTCCTCCTGCGGTGTGGGCCGGGCGTGGGGCAAGTTTAGGGTGTCGGAACAGTGCGTGCAAGCCGGATCGGTCCGCGCCCTTATTATCGTATCGTATGGAGCCTTGGGTACGGCGTCCAAGCGGGTTTGCCTCGACCTCGACCGTTATGCTACGATTGGGGACCGCGGGATCGCAACCCCGCGGTTGACCGGTTCAGAGGAGAAGATCCCCATGCTGTCATTCGGCGTTGAGCACCTTGCGCTCAGCCTGCTTCTGGCGTTCGCGCCCGCCGGGGTTACCGAGGCCGAGGCCGAGTTGTCCGTGGACATCACGGTTTCGGAATTGAAGGCCCATGTCTATCGGTTGGCCTCACCGGAATTCCTGGGTCGCCGCGGCGCTGGCGCCGCCCGCACAGCCCGGCACCTGGCCGCCGCGTTTCAGCGCCTGCGCTTGCAGCCAGCGTTCGGCGATTCCTATTATCAGCCGATCCCCTCGCTCCTGGCCGACGAGGAGCAGCGCCAGAACAGTTTCATCGGACGCAATGTCGGCGCCTTGCTACCGGGCACCGATCCCCAGCTCCGGGAGGAGTGGATCCTCCTCAGTGCCCATTACGACCATCTGGGACAGGACGGCGACTGCTACTTTCCCGGAGCGGATGACAACGCCAGCGGCGTGGCCATGCTCTTGGAGGTTGCGGAGCGCTTCGCTCTCCAGAAGGAGAAACCGCGCCGGACCATCGTGTTCGTCGCCTTCGACCAGGAAGAAACGGGGCTGCTCGGCTCGACGCATTTCGCCACGCATCCGCCGCGCGGCATCAAGAAGCTGAAAGCCTTTCTGACCGCGGACATGATCGGCCGATCGATGGCCGGCTTGATGGATGAATATGTCTTCGCCCTGGGCAGTGAAACCGCACCGCAGTTGCGCAAGCTGCTCGAAGAGGTGACGCCACCCCAAGGCCTTCGGGTCGGCCGGCTGGGGGCGGACTTGATCGGCACACGCAGCGATTATGGTCCCTTCCGTGATCGGCGCGTTCCCTTTCTATTTTTCAGCACCGGCCAACATGCGGACTATCATCGTGTCACCGATCGACCGGAGCGGCTCGACTATGTCAAGCTGCGCCGCATCTGTCTGTGGATCAGCGACTTGACCTGGCGCCTGGCCAATGCCCCCGAAGCCCCGGTCTGGGACGAGAACAGCCCCTTACCCGATCTGGAGGAAGCACGCACCGTCCTGCTGCTGATCAAGCGAATGCTGGCGAAACCGGACGTCTGCCGGCTATCGGCCAAACAACGCGAACTGGTAGGCGGCGTCGAGGAGCGGCTTACCGGGATTGTCGAGCGCGGCGAGCTGACGCGCACGGAACGCAGCTGGCTGGTGTGGACGGCACGGTTTTTGATGGTTACAGTGTTTTAGAACGCAGAACGCGCCTAGGAGAAGCACCCATGCAAGCCGAAGAACTCTACCGACTCCTACAACCCCAACCTTTCCAGCCGGTGCGTGTCCATCTCCAGGATGGCCGCATGTACGATATTTGGTCACGGGAAATGGCTGTTGTGGGACTGACTTACCTGGATATCGGTACTCAGGCTCCGGGCTTCCCGGAGGGGATTTGGGCTAGCTTCGTCACGGTCCAGCTGGACGAGATACGCCAAGTTGA
The DNA here is from genome assembly GCA_041499985.1 of Gemmataceae bacterium. Lineage (GTDB taxonomy): Bacteria > Planctomycetota > Planctomycetia > Gemmatales > Gemmataceae > JBGQLF01. The sequence continues at coordinate 2,407 of JBGQLF010000352.1, read as the reverse complement.
GCCTTTGCCGGCAGGCATGGTTCCACTGCGTGTGACCGTGGCTTGTGGGTTAGGATTCCCATCCTGACGAGGCTGGGAAGACTTGGATGGATCCAACCATGCGACCAGAGGACCTTCAGGAACTACTGCGACACCGTCCTTTTGAACCGTTTCGGTTGCATCTTACCGACGGTAGTGTCCATGAAATCCGGCACCCGGAAATGGCAAGGGCTGGAAGGTCTATCCTGTGGATTCATTCACCGGAGACCATTCATTCGATTCCATTCGGACAACGCAGGGTGGGAGTCGCCCTGATCCACATCGTGCAGATCGAATTCGTGAAGCCGGAGAGCAAACCATCTGCCAACTAAAGTATCTCCAAACCAAGTCTCCATTGGCCGCTTCACGGCGACAGCCGTTCGCCTTTCCTCGGAGCCCGCAGCTTTTGCCGGATGAGCAGTTCCAGGTCCTGGGATTTGGGCTGATCGAGCGACCCTTCGTTGCGCCAGATAATCGTGCCGCTTTCGTCAAGCAAAACCAGGGTCGGCCAACATGAGATCTCGAACTGCTTAAGGAGCGGACAGGTCTGGCGGTCGCCGCCCAGCAGCACGCGGTAATCGATGCGCTTGCCGGGAATCTTGCTCAGGCGTTCGATTTTGCGGATCTGTTCCTGCGGTGAGCCTTCTTCGTAAGCGAGGCCGATCACTTCCAGTCCCTGGCCGCCGTATCGGCTTTGCAAGATATTGAGATTGGGTATCGCTTGCACACAGTACGGACACCAGGTGCCCCAAAAATCGAGCAGCACCAGCCGGCCGCGGCGCTGATGGGCAAACTCCCACGGTTGGCCGGTCAGATCATACAGCGCGAAGTTGTGCAGCTTCTGGCCGGTCAGCACACAGGAAGGTACCGGCGGCGGCACGGCAGGGACCAGGACACCAGCACCAGGCATCGCTCCCGGACCAGCGGGAGGCGTCGGCGTCTGCTGGACCCAAGAAGGCACCGCGGCAGCAGGCGGGCGCTGGGCGTAACCGTTAGGCTGGGCGGTGATATCTTCCGGCCGCAGCTCGGTGCGCGGCGCCAGAGCAGGACTGGGCGGCGCTCCCGGAGCCGGCGGACTCGGCGCAACCTCGGTGACCTTGATCGGAGGGGTCAATTCCGCCGTCCGGCGCGGAATCGCGTTTGGATTGGACGGATTGGCGGCACTACCCTTGTCCGTCGACGGTGCCATCGATTGGGGCGGGCGAGCGGGATCGGTACTCGGCGCTTTGGAGCCAGGCCAACCGGGGGACGCAGGGAGCGGCGGCGTGTTGGGCGTGGCCAAGTCTTCACTGATGCGGATGAGCACTCGGGCGTCCGGCGCGGTGACCCAGGTCGTGCCCGCCAACAGGTGGTCGCCATCCCGGGCCCGAGCAATCAACTGATACCGTTGGCCCGACTGCAAGCCCAGGATGGTAAAGTAGCCGTTTTTGTCGGTCGGCACATCGATGGGTGCGGCCTTCGTTTCCTGGGCGGAGACGACTTGGATATAGGTGAGTGGAGGGGCACGGTTGTAGCTATTAATGACCTGGCCGGCCAAGATGCCGCCGACACCGGCGGGTACCGGGACGGGGTCCGCAGGCACGCCATTGGGGGAGCGTCCGGCAAGGGCAGTGGGACTGGATTCGGCCGAGGGGCGATCGCCCGCAGTCGACGAGCTTTGCGATCGCTTGCCGAAGAGGCTACAGCCCGTCAGTCCCAAGCAGTAGGTCAGTAGAATCCCGCAGGCCACGGCGCGCACAGCTTGGCCCTCACTCCTGGTTGGTCCACCAAGGGGTAGATCGTGTTGCCCGTTCTGCTCCCTGAGTCGGGAAATCGACAGGCATCTCTGCGTCCGCGACGAAGAACCTTCCAATATGCACAGGGATTCTTCCCGCCAATCGCCGATGCGTCAAGATAGATTGGTCTTTCGTCCGCAGTCCCTAGTCTGTAGTCCATAGCCAAAAGAAGGGAAACCGGCAGAAAAGGCAAGACGGGCTCAAAGCTGAAAAGGGATGAAAGGCGTAAATCGGCCAACGACGCGAGTTTCCGTGGCTACGGACTACCAGGCTGCTCTTGTGCCTGGCGGCCTTGCTTTGCTATACCGCGCTCACCAGGCGAGCCAGGGGTGCCAGCCCCCGGTGAAAGCACGCCGCGCCCGAAAAACTTGCAGCAGGCCGGCGGAGGCCCCATCCTTGACGACACGACAAGGGTAAGCTATCGTGAATTTCTCCGAGATGAGACTGACCGACTGGACCTACGCACCGGGGATCACGATGACCAAAGCCGAAATGGAGACGTACCGGCAACACTTGTTAACCTTGCGCGGCCGGCTCAATGGCGACATCTCCCACTTGGCGGACGAAGCCTTGCGGCGCAGCGGGGGCGAGGCCAGCGGCGGTCTGTCGAACAT
>JBGQLF010000351.1:0-8522 GCA_041499985.1 Gemmataceae bacterium | reverse complement strand
GATATCGGCCTGACCTACCTGGAGTCCTCGACGAGTGAATTCCTCTCCATGTATGTCACGGGCCAGACCGTGGGCGACCCGCTCGGCACCCTGGAAACCCCCGTCTTGGCCCAGGGGGGTCTAGGGGCTTATAGCGACTTCACAGGGAGTTCCCCGTACGCGGTGGGTCAGTATAGCGGGATGAGCGTGGATCCCAGTTCGGGGACCAGTTTCTGGGCCGCCAATGAGTTTGCCACCAATGCGACCTCGAGCAACTGGGGGACTTCGATTGCCAATTTCGGTCTGACCAATTCGGGCGGAGGCACCATCAGCGGGCAACTGTTCAACGATCTCAATGGCGACGGCAGCCAAGAGAGTGGCGAACCGGGGCTGTCTGGCTGGACCGTTTTCCTCGACAGCAACAACAACGGCACGCTCGATCCGGGGGAAAGCAGTGCCACGACCGACAGCAATGGCAACTACAGCTTCGCCAACCTACCGCCGGGCACCTATCGAGTGCGGGAGGTAACGCCGGCGGGTTGGCAGCGCACCAGTGCCAACCCGGTCGATGTGGCGGTCAGCGGCGGCAGCGTGTTCGCGGGGATCAACCTGGGCACCTTCCAGCAGATCCGTATCAGTGGGCAATTGTTCAACGATCTCAATGGCAACGGCAGCAAGGACAGCGGCGAACCGGGCCTGTCCGGCTGGACCGTTTTCCTCGACAGCAACAACAACGGCACGCTCGATCCGGGGGAAAGCAGTACCACGACCGACAGCAATGGCAACTACAGCTTTGCCAACCTGGGTCCGGGAACCTACCACGTCCGCGAGGGGTTACCAGCGGGGTGGACGCGAACGACGGCCAATCCGGCCGACATCCCGGCCAGCAGCGGTAGTAATGTCGGCGGCGTCAATGTCGGCAATTTTCAGTTGATCAGCATCAGCGGTGAGGTTTTTAACGACCGCAACGCCAACGGCAGCCAGGATCCCGGCGAACCGGGTCTGTCCGGCTGGATTATCTTCCTCGACAGCAACAACAACGGCATCCTCGATGGCGGGGAACCCATCACGACCACCGATGGCAACGGCAACTACAGTTTTGCCAACCTGGGTCCGGGAACCTACCACGTGCGCGAAGTGCCACAAGCAGGTTGGACGCAAACGACGGCCAATCCGGCCGACATCCTGGCCAGCAGCGGCCTTAACGTCGGCACCGTCAATTTCGGCGACTTCCGGCCCTCCGCGGTGAAGCTGGGCACCAATTTTGCAGGCGTGGATTTTCCCAGCAGTGGCCAGTTCGTGCCCCCCGATCCTCAGATCGCAGCGGGACCCACTTTCCTGCTCGAGACCGTCAATTCGCAACTCGCCATCTACACCAAGGCCGGCCTCCAAGTCTCGTCGCAGCCCCTGGCTACGTTCTTCAACACCAGCTCGGCGCTGATCCAACCGCTGGTGCTCTACGATGACCTGGCCAATCGCTTCGTCGTCGGCGCCTTGCAACGCGATCTCACGGCCCAGACCTCGACCTTCTTCCTGGCGGTCTCCAACTCGTCGGACCTGAGCGCAGGCTTTAGCGAGATCCAGACGATCAACCTCCAACAACTCAGCAGCACCGGCCAGGTCACCGTGGCCGACTTCCCCCGCCTCGGCTGGAATGCCGATGCCTATGTAGTCACTTTCAACATGTACACCCTGGTCGGCTCGTCCACCACCTATGACCACACCCAGATACTTACGATTGCCAAGCCTTCGGTCCTGGATGCCAATCCCAATACGCTGACCTCGTTTGTCGTCAATCGCGCCAACCAGTTCACCCTGATCCCGGCGGTGATGCATGGCTCGGTAGCGGGGGATCCGCTGTGGTTCGTACTCGTCGGACCGTCTGGCAGCAGCACGGTGCAGGTGACGAGCATGAGCAATGAGCTCAGTGCCATGCCGACGTTTACGGATGTGTCCGTGGCGGTGCCGACCTATGCGGATCCGGCGGCGGCCCCGCAGCCCGGCAGCAGCAACCTGCTGTCCACTTTCGATAATCGCCGACTGAGTGTGGCCTTGCGTGGCAACCGCTTAGTGGCCAGCCAGACCGTGGGGGGTGTCGGGGTGGCGCATGCCCGCTGGTACGAGTTCAACCTCAGCGCGACGCCGACGTTGACGCAGTCGGGCGAGATCAACCCGGGCGCGGGGGTGTACACGTACTTTCCCTCGATCGAGATCGCGGCCAACGGTGATATCGGCCTGACCTACCTGGAGTCCTCGACGAGTGAATTCCTCTCGATGTATGTCACGGGTCGGACCGTGGCCGATCCCCTGGGGACCATGGAAGCACCGCTGTTGGCCAGGGGGGGCGTCGGGGCTTATAGCGACTTCACCGGCAGTTCCCCGTATGCGGTGGGCCAGTACAGCGGGATCAGTGCGGACCCGTCCTCGGGGACTGGTTTCTGGGCCGCCAATGAGTTTGCGACGTCGGCGACCTCGAGCAACTGGGGCACGTGGATAGCCAATTTCAGCCTGACCAGTTCAGGCGGCTCGCCGGGGCCGCTGGTGATCATCCCAGTGGAGAATCCGGTGGCAGGCGACGAGAATGCGCGAACGGCTCTGAACTTCCCGTGGGATCCGTCTCTTCTCGGTCTTGCCAGCACCGATTTGAGCACGGATTCGGCGGCGGAACCTGGACAGGCTGGGCTCGAGTTGCAGTCGACGCACCTCCTCTGGTCCACGGATCGCGGGGCGAACCAGCCGCTGATGTTCGACTTGAAGCCGAACTCAGTGGATGGGGTGTTCGCCAGCCGAAGCGGCTCGTCTCAGAGCGACTCGCTGGCGCGCCACTGGATTACGGATGCCCTCTTCGACACCGATTGGGCCGTGATTAATGGCTAGGAAACAAAGCCGGAAGGGGGATTGGACTCCGCACCGGTCCAGTCCCCTGTTCAATTTCGCTCGCACTTCGGGCTCATACGCCGCAGCAAGACCAATCCAAGCGCCTTCTGAAAACGGGGAAGTCGGTGAGCTCTTGGGCGGATACCGGTAGGTTTTCGGGCGGACAAGAGTGAGTTGGGGGGCGGGTTGGATGGTGAGTTTTGCCGGTTGACCATCGCCGAGGCTGTGGTAAAGCAGGCTGGTCCATACCCACTACGCATAGGTCTTAGATTCTTCCCAAGCAGGAGGTATCTGGTTCATTCTGGCTCTGGGCGTCTTTACCGTAAAGTCCTGATCCTAAGAGAACTGCCGAAGAGAGGACTCGAACCTCCACTTCCTAAACGGGAACCAGGTCCTGAACCTAACTCTGCTGCCACTTCGTGGCATTGGGGTGATGCTCACGTGGCGTTGAAAGACAAGGATTGACAGGAGCTTACGTCGCTACCCGTACCTAGTGACATTATAGTAACATTGCGGTCGCACGGGCAATAATTGCAGAAAATTGCAGCAAACGCGCCAGGACAGCAGCCTGGTGTGGCAGGGGTTCACGGCGGGCAGCCCCCTGACACGATGGGTCACCAGCCCGTCGATTGAAGATAGGTCTCAGCCGAGATAAGGGTGCTATGGTGCCATCGCTCCCAGCGGGTTTGGGCTGTCGATCCGGTGGTTGCGGGTTCGAGTCCCGTCGCCCTCGCTAAACAGAAGTAGCCGCAGGTCAAAACCGCGGAAGCCAGGAGTGGGCTAGAAACCCTTTCTCCACCCGAGCCAGGCGGTCAGGGCCGCGGCGATCTCCCCGGCCGATGACGATCCGATACCTCTGCTTGCACGCTGCGAAGGCTGCGCGGCACTACGAGGAGGCGGCGAACCTGCTCCAGCAGCAGCGGGCGCACGTTCCTGCCCAGTGGCAGGCCGCGTGGACCAACGAAGAGGCTGCCCTCGCCTGGCACCGGGGCCAGGCCGACGAGGCCGCCCAGCTGTGGCGCTCGCAGCCGGAGAGTGTCCCGGTGTTGTTCAATCGCGGCATGGCCGCCCTTTTCCTTGCCCGGCCGGCGGAGTCGCGCCGTTGGCTCAGCCAGGCGGTGGTCCAACTTCCCGAGACCAGCGCCTGGCATCACCTCGGCCGACTTTACCTCGCGTTGGCGGAGATGCGCGGTTGAGCAGGTCACTGGACGACGTGAAGTGTCCCCCGGTCCCCCCACATGACTAGTCATTGCTCCTCAGCGCCACTTCTCCTTCTCCTTCTCCTTGGGTGCTGTGGGTTTTTTCGTCGAACCGACCAGAGTAAAATCGCAAACGTTGTCGCCCTCCTGGACGTTGGCTTTGAGGTCCGAGAGGGCCAGCGAGGAGTACTTGTCGGGAATGATCGGCGGCGGGGCGATCGGCGGATCGCCCTGCAAGGGTCCTTCCATGGCCATGATCGCCACCCGGTACTCCCCAAGGAGGGCGCCGTCGCCGGGCTTGTACGTGGTGAGGCGGTAGGTTCCATCCTCGTTGAGTTGGCCCGTGGCCGTGGGCCCGCCACTCACAGGCGTGAACAGCACGGTGCCTTTCGGCACTGGCTTGCCGTTGTACATCACCGTGCCTTTGACCGGAAAGGTGCGGGGCCCGCCGGTGCAGGCCGGCAGTCCCACGAGCAGAGCCCCGACGAGGACGAAGCAAACACGCACGGAACGGTTCATCGGAGAAACTCCTCCTACCGGTGCGGATGCCGGTCCGTTCGACGCTAGTGTCCAGGCCAAACCACCCAAGGTTGTGGTACCGCCTTGAGGCGGTGAAGCGGAACACCGCTCCCGGCGCCACAACAAACAAAAGCTCCCTTGATCCTGCCGCTAGGGCAGGGCCACAACCTCGCCGCCCGCCCGCGTGGCGAGCATCTGCAAGATCTTGAGATCGGTCGTTTGCGCCATGAAGCGGACGCTCCCATCGCAGAAGGACATGTTGACACCGCCGGCATGACTGCTCGTGAACGGGGTCTCGTTGAGGTAGAAGTTCTTCCCGGCAAAATTGATGGGGTTCGCCACGATCTTGTGGTCGATCATAAACCACCCAGCGTCAATGCCGGTGGGAGTGCCATCCTGAATGCCACCCCAGCGATAGCCGTAGGTCCAAGGCCAGAGGCTGCCAGTGCCGGCGGAGCCAAGGTCACGGCCCACCACCGCCGAGGTCTCGCCCAAGAGGATGGTGTTGCTCGTGCCATCGGTAATACCGCTCAGCTTCGTCTTGCTGAGGGGATAAATCACGCCGTTGATCGTGTACCAGTAGTTGCGCCCCTTGGGGGAGTTCTTCAGCTGATAGGCGTCCGTGGCGGTGCCGTCGCTGTTCCACTGGACTGGTGAGCCGCCGTTGGCCCGGTAGCAGAGCGTGGCGTGTTGCATGCCTGGGATTCCCACCGAGTATACCCCTGGGGTGGTGATATCCGGGCTGCCGGGCTGAAGGGCGGAGGAAGGGCACGTGAAAACCTTGCTCCCCTCGAGCCAGACCGAGTTGTTGCCGTAGCCCCACCGGTCGATGTTACTCCCTGGCGACGAATTGGGGTAGATGGCGGGAGAGAGGTAATCATTGATTTGGCGGGCGGGGTCCAGAGCCAGAATGGCCTGATAGCGGTTATCCTGTTCGAGGAAGGGAAAGAGCTTCCACGTCCAGCCCACCGAATTCACGAAGCCATAGGTCGAATAAAAATCGTTCTTGCCGCCCGTAACCAGCACACCGTACGCATCGTGGTAGGCGTGGTGTCCCAGCGAGAGCTGCTTGAGGTTGTTGCTACAGCTCATGCGCGCGGCGGCCTCGCGCACTTTTTGCACGGCCGGCAACAGCAGGCCAATCAAGACGGCGATAATGGCAATCACGACCAACAACTCGATCAGAGTGAAGCCGGAACGCACGCGATCGTAGCGAACCATCGGACATCCTCCTTCGAAAAGCAATTCGGCCCGTGAGCGGACAACGCTTCCCCAGTCGGGAGATGAACGTCCTCCGCAAGGAGTATTGGGTACAAGGCGAGTCGCACCGTGACAGGGCCAAGGCTGGGAGCGCTACCGCCGGACTGGGCCTCGGCAGCACGTCGGACGCCCGGCCACATCGGGAGCGACTCATGCTTGCCCCGTAATCCTAATGCTGCGGAATGCTGCTCGCCATACTCTTGCGCCCATTTTTTTCGCATTTTTGCGTCAACTGCTTTATCAGCGATTTCCTGAGCGGTCCCTTGCACATCGGCCTGGTGTTTCATGACAACTTGTCCTATCTGCGCGGCATCAAGCAAATTGTGCACAGCCGGCCCCCGGGGATCATGTGTCGGGGTTTTCGGAAATTGGGGGGGAAATTGGGGGAAATTGGTGACGTTTTACGAAACTACTTGCCGCGGAAGCAGTTGAGGCTAAAGTTCGCCGTCTGTGATCGCTCGCGGCCACCGGACGGCTGCTCCATAACTACTTTCTGAGGCAATGGCACGCTGCCCTGGCGGTGGTGGCCGGGTAGAATGGGTAAGGGATCTCCTTGGAGGATTGCCATGCCAGCCGACCTGGTTCCGAATGAAGCTATTCCTCAACTGGCCGCCCGCGTCAACTCGCCGCAGATGCTGAGGGTTCTTCGGCATCTCCAACGTGCCGGGTTCATCCTGAACGGCAAGGACGTTGATCACGAGACGGCTGACATCTTGCAGCGCTTGGGGGACCTCGGCTTGGTTGATCGAGGCTACGCAGGGCCTACCGAGGGGCCGCCGTTCCAGTGGGTCAGCAATGGAAACGGCTCACGGGTGCTGAGATACTTGACCAGTATCCCGGTTGGCCCGCACTACGAGATTCCTTCGTCCGAATTTGCTGCGTGGCTCGAACAGCAGGGGAAGGACCGCTGGTGGTACGTGGACGGCGACCCACTTCTGACGGGGAGGCTGCCGTTCCCGTGTCCTGCGGACGAACTCGTCGCAGAACTGCGCAAACTCAATCGTCCACTGCTGGTTCAGGCGAAACAGGACGACCCACATGCAAAGGGCCAACCCGTCGCGAAGGAGAAACTCAACGAACTGGTCGGACATTTTGCCGAAAACCTACATGTTTCCGGCTCTGAACCAATGCCGCCTGGGGCCGGGGACCGGCTCCTCTATCTGTGCTGGAAGGGGTCTCCCCACGAATGGCTCCTCGCCGAAGACAGCGAGACCAGCGCGCAAATGCGAGCCGATGAGGTGTTGAAGGCAAAGTAGGAGCAGCCATGCCTCGGCCGCCCGTCGACCTTGGCAGGAAAATCAAGGATATCCTTCAGCACGTCCGGCCCCTTCCGGACGAGGCGAAGGCCCCGATCCTTCACTACTGGCGGACGGGGATGGACATCTGGGGGGCGCTTGCCTACGTGGAGAGAGCGATTGCCCAAGTCCCGCGCTATCAAGCTGTGGTGGATCGCCACTTCAGTCGGTTGTACGCAATGGCACTCGTCAACCTGGTGGAGACGTTCGAGCGCTTTCTCAAGGAAGTGGCTGGGGAATGCGTCGATTGCCTGGCGAACTTCATCATGGATGATCGCTTCGACATCTTCAAGATACAAGGCAGCGGGCTGGCATCTCACCTTGAAGCGGGGACCCTCGGGAAGTCGCTTTGCGAGTCGGCCACATGGCTAGATTGCGAGGAGATCAATAAGCGGTTCCGCGCCCTGCTCGCAGACCCTTTCCAGGTCGGCGGTGGATTCTTTCATCTGTTCCCGAAACCGAGTCAACAGCCCGATGCGGAGCGTTGGCGGTTCGAGCCGATGAATGTAGTCTGGCAAATTCGCCATACGGCCGTCCACAACGTCGGCGTTATTACTCAGTCTGACGCGGTAAGGCTCCGGCTGTGGGCGAAGGAACCCGTGGCAGCGCCAAGGATGATCGCCCCGACACGGAACGACCTGACCTACCTGAAGCGATTCTTGGACGAAACGGCAGATGCCTGCAACCAGCGGATCGGCGAGCGGCTGGGTCAGCTGCTGAGCACGATCCTGGCCGTGACACCGACCTTGTTCGTTCCCCAAGAGATGGCCGACCGGGTAACGGCCATCTTTCGGCGCCCACTACCGGTAGCGGGAGTGATTGGCGTATTGCCACCCGATTGACCCTTCTGGACTGATACTGTGACACACCAAGCATCCTTCGACATGCGAAACGAAGGCTTTGTCTGACGAGATATCGCCCTACTCCCTGCGCTGCCTCTCTACGTAGGATATCCCGAGGAGTGCCCGTGCAGCGATCAGCTCGTGTTGAAGCCTTGTCGAGAAGCGCTTTCGAGGAATGCCGAAGAGAGGACTCGAACCTCCACTCCCTAAACGGGAACCAGGTCCTGAACCTGGAGGGTGTTCCACAAGCCCACATCTCCGTCGCATTGGAATTGTGTTGCAAAGCCTTGGAAAATATACACTTACACGGCGTAAGTGCTCTACCTACATGGGACTTTCTCACGTATACTCCAGCTTGAGCGGACACTTTGGGGCAGCTCAACCTGGACAGCTGGCTGGCAGCAACCTCCTGGATAACAGGCAGTTGTGTTGCAGAGGTTGGGCTGCCTTTTGTGGGTCCAAGTGTCCGCTCAAGCTGGACCGCTCCTGAGAAAGTCCCTACCTACATTATAGACACGTTGGGCTCGCACGGCCACTCCTGTTACCAAATT
>JBGQLF010000350.1:0-8526 GCA_041499985.1 Gemmataceae bacterium | reverse complement strand
GCCAACGAGGCCCGTGTTGTCTAGGGCTACGGCAACCATCTCGAGGTCAACTTGGTTCTTCACCAGGACATAGGGCCATGCGGAGGTATCGCGAGCCTTCCCCACGCTGGGGGAGCGCCCGACACTACCCTCTGGCGCTGTGCCATCCGAATCAACCGTTACCCCAGTCGACCTTGGATGCGAGGGCTGGGCTTTCTCTTCCGTCCGACAGTGCGACACTTCCGACACTTGCTCGGAGATCGTAGGGGCGCCCTCCGCGTAACTCTCTGACCTAGAACCGGTTCCTTCGCACCCGTCGCCAGTTTCGGTGTCGGCAACTGTCGGACGGATATGGCTACTGTCGGGCGCGGACTCCGGGCCGAGGGTCGAGTCCTCGTCCTCCGCTGGGGAGCAGGTGTCGGAAGTGTCAGGCGTCGGACACAGTTCCAGCACCCGGGCTGCGTTTCCCCCACGCGGGGTCGTCGGCCGGTCCAGCCAGTGGGCCAGTCCGTCTTGCACCAGCCCGTCCAGGGCCGCTTCGGCGTGGGCACTGGTCGGATACTTGCGGCTGTTGGCACGCTGCAGCTCGCGGGCAGTGATCCGGCTGCCCTTGGCCTGGATGAACTCCACCAGCCGGCGGGTTTCACGCTCCTCGAGCGTCTCGGACAGGCTGGTGTAGATCCGGCGTGCCTCCCCGGCAAACCAGCGACACAGCATCACGCCAGCCTCGATGCTGCGCGTGCCCACCGGTTTCCGATCATCCACCTTCAGATCCACGTGCGTCACGACATGATGGACGAGCGCCAGGCGGGCGGCGTATCCTTCCAGCTTGCTGAAGGCCGCGGCCAGCTCTCCCTCGACCGTGGCCTGCTCTTTCGCCCAGCCCTCATAGAAGGCGATCCAGACTGCTTTGGCTTCCGGGGCCAGGTGCAGGACGTAGGGCACCTTCTCATCCTGGTAGGTGGCGAAGTTGAGGGCCAGCAGGTGATCGAGCACGTCTTGGTAGGCCTTCTCGATCTCCGGGGCCACCTCGACATCGGACCAGTGCTTTGGCAGCCTCGGCGGCATGGCCATGAGCAGGCGGGCGGCCAGGCCGGCGTCGAGGAATTCCACCGACAGGGCCCGGGCCAGGACTCCGGGTTGGATCCCGCCCGTGACGGAAGCCGCGGCCCGCTGGACAAAGTAGTGTTTGCGGTCGCCAGTCTTGCGGTCTACCAGGAGCGCCCCCGCGCGGTGCATCTCCAGCCAGTGGGGCAGGTCGGTTCCTCCTTGGCCACCCTTGTACCGGGTAAAGGAACCCAGCCAGCCGGCCAACTCGTCGCGGGCCACCAGAATCCCGCGTTCATTGTCCTCCAGGATTTCGGCCAGCTTCTCGATGGTCGTGTCACCGCACACGACTTTTTGCAGTACGGGCCTTTCGGGTCGCTGCCCGGGATCGCTGTTCTTTTGGCGTTTCCGGGCCTTCCAGGCTTCCAGCTCCTCGTCGTACTGTGTCAGGGCTGTCCGATAGTCTTCCAGTAGACGCTTCTGGATGAGGAACAAGTAGGCGACGGCCTTCGACCAGGCCGGCGACTTCAGCGTGCCGGAATCTCCCACGATGATAGACCAGACGATGCTGGGCTCCTCCCAGCCGCGCTTCAGGCGGAGAGTCCGGGTGTTGCCGATGACCGAGGCGGCCACAGCCAGAGCAGGTAGGGCCAGGTAAGCGGGGTCGCAGCCCAGAGCCTGGGCCCCTTGGCGGACGTATTCGCGGATTGGGTTGGGTAAGGCCTCGAGGGGAAAGGGCTGGTACGGGGTCAGTGTCCGCACTTTGGATTGGGGGTCCACTCCCTTTCAAGTGTAGGTTTTCAAGCTACTTGTCGCCTCTCTGGTGGCGATTCCGTGGGCTGGGGGAGTTCTGGAATCGTGGGCCAAGGCTCTGGAATGAGCCGTCCCAAGGGTAAACGCCGGTGATTGAGCAAGGCCACCACGATCCCTACCCAACCCCGTGCGAACACGCTCACCAGCCGCCACCGCCGTGTCTTGGGATGTGCGTCGGCGTCCAGCTCCGCCAACTCCGGCACCAGCCACAAGGTCCCTACCGCGATCGCCAGCCACAGTCGCTCCGCCCGGGACGGGTCCACCATGCGCGTCCGTTGCCACTGCCAACCACCGCGTTTGCAGTCCTTGAAGAACTGCTCGATCCAGCCCCGCAGCCCGTACCAGGAGGCATCGCTGGCCTCGGGGGCCAGGTCGGTCAGCACCAGCCAGGCTTCTTCATGTCCCTGGCCCCAGAAGGCCAAGAGCGTGCATTCCACTTGCGCTTGCGGCGTCGCGAACGCCGTGCCCCGGCCACGCCAGCGGCTGCCGACCTGCGCAGCCAGGCTCGCCAGCGGCACGAAGTGACACCACCCCGCGGGCCGAAACTTGCCCCCCTGCTTGATGCGCAACAGGGGGTGCCAGCCCAACTGGCGGATGCCTTCAAAGAGCCACTTGGCCCACAGGCCACGGTCGGCCAAGACCACCACGGTCCAGCCGTCGGGGACGAGGCCGTGGAACTGGTCCAAGAGTGTCAGCCACGGCTCTTTCCACGAGCCTTTGGCCGTGGCGGGCAGGATCTTCCAGGCCACGGGGATGGCACAGCCGCGGTAGACGACGCTCACGCACAACACGACGAAGAGGCTGCCCAAGGTCGAGGCGTCGACGGCGACCGCCACTTGGCGGTTGGGCCAGTCGCGGAGGAGCCAGCGGAGCAAGGGGGCGAAACAGCTGGTGACGTCGAGGTGCTGGCGTTGGTCCCCTTGCTTGGCCTCGGCCTCCTGGTAGAACTCGCGCAGACGTTGGCGAGCCGTGTTGGTCTTCTGGCCGAGGAGTTTGGCGAGGAAGACGGCCACGGTGGTCAGGGCGCAGGAGCGGGCGAGCACCATACCGAAGCTCCAGGTCGCCAGGCCGATGGCCTGGGGCTTGCTCAAGTGCGGGAAGGCTTGCGTAACCTGGTCGGTCCACTGGTGGAGAGCCTTCTGGCTGTACAATGGGCTTTGGCGAGGCATAGCAGTCCTTTCAATGAAGCAGCTGTGTGACAACAACTGTCATTGTACGGGCGGCGAGCCTCGCCAATTCCTCTTGCCCGTTGGACTTACGCTGACAAACTACAGGAAACCTACACCTGAAAGCCTCCCCTCGGCTACGCGCTGCAGACATTTTACCGGCCGTTCCTCAACCTGCGGCATCAGCAGCAGCGCTACCGGGAGCGCTGGAATGGCAACGATCCAGTCGGACGGCGAGGGGCCTTGGCCACGCTCCTTCGAGCCCTTGACATCAGTAACATGGTCATTCTTGGAGACCCTACCGTTTCTCTGGACTTTGGGGAGAGCGCTCGCGATTAACGCTTTTGCACCGAAGCCCGTCCATGCCACCGCTCGGCGCGTGGTGCAAGCGCGATAGTGACAAGCTGAGCCATGACAAGGCCCGAGAAACCGCCGTTTTCCGGGCCTTTTTTGTTGAGTGAGTACGTCAGATGCCCCCTATGTTCAATATCCTCAATCAAGTCACTCTATCACCAAGTGGTTCATGAGAGCGCCAATGCGATGCTGGTCACCACCAGGCTAGCTGCCACAGATCCTGGTGGTTTGTTGGCGGTAAGGCCGCATAACACGAACATCGTGTGTTGAAAGGTCCGGTGTGTTCCGGGGCAGTTCGATACGCAGGTCGAAAAGACCGGATCGCGCAATATCGTTAGCCGGATTGCATTCGGTGGGGCGGACCGAAGCGCGCAACGGACATCGGCTTGCCTGCGCCTGTCGATGGGACCGATCGCTTTAGTAAGGCAAAGACATGGCACACGGGCCTTAGATGTCCCATAAGCGCCGCCCAAGCGGAAATCACCGACCTCAACTGCCGACTGTCCGCGATTAAGGCCCATCCCCGCCCCGGTCTCGACGACGTGTCCGCTTCGTGTTTCGTCTACGCAACGGACCTTGCCTGACGAATACCACGGCCCGAAAGTTGGGCAGCCGAAACCGAACTGTGCTATTTACGACGTCCCCCGGTAGACCCGCTGCGACGTCCGACCGCACACCGGCGGGAGCGCCCTCCAGAGCCCATCGGACGTTTTTGCGAACATGCTCGGCAACGAGCGCCAGAAATTCCGGATCCGGGTTCGCTGCAAACGGCTCTTTTGGGCTCACCTCCAGAAGTTGCGCGCGGGCAGCAATGGCTCTAACGTTGGCGAATACTTCTGGATAGCTACGACCAGTACTTCCAAGGATCACCAAGATGCCGCCTGGAGTGAGGGACCAGGCAAGGCGATGTAGTTCAGCCTCAAAGGACTCCGACATGAGGGGATGGGTGAGGAAGTTGCAAAGGAAGATCATGTCATATGCAGAGGGCTCTTGCACGCCTTCCTCGTAGGCAAGCTGTCGAGCCGCCGCATCTGAGATCCATTCATCTGCCTGATCGAATTCTTCGACAATGCGTGCGGCGCTGTCCGCCACACTCCGATGGTGACGCCTCCACACGTCGAAGCCCTCGAATTCGTGGATACTCCGGCTGAAGGTCAAGGACCCAGCTTGCAACGCGGCACCGCGGATGCCGACCAAGGTCTGTGACAGGTGATGAAGGAATGGGTCCCACGCCCGCCCGCGGTCGAGAGTATCGGAAATCGCTAAGGGCCCAACCTTGACATCGCCTCGTCCAGGCCACCGCAACAGGGTCAAATAGAAATCTCGAGCAGCGTATACTGCGGGAGCCGGGCCTGCCCCCACCTCTAATACCCGCGCTCCGCAGATGCGCAGAGGAAGACGGCCGATTCCAAATAGGTATTCCAAGACCTGGTTGACCCGACCATATCGGTCGAGCAGGTGAAGCCCGGCATACGCAAGCGCCTCAGCAACGTCGTCGAACGCGAGGTTGTCGCACGACCCAAGCACCGCCTGCAGTTTCATGGCGACCTTGCCCGAATTATCGAACCGCTGACCGTTTCCGCGCAGCGTCGAAGCAATGGCCTGGGCGAACGTGCGCATGAGTTCTAAGGCTACTCCGGTCGCCCTTCGCCAGCCGAGAAACTGGTCTGCGACACTGCGTTCCCATTGCGATGCGCGGAAGAACCCTTCCGATTGAGATACGTCGGGCTTGCCAAACTGGCGCCTTGACGAGCTACCGTCCATTCGACCCTCGACCTTCCCGCACTTTCCATCCGCGACGACAAGTACCTCGGCAACCGCGCGACATGCGGAGTATTCGGCCCCGCATGAGCCGCTCATACGCATTCTACTGTGAAGCAGGGTGGAAGTGCACAGGTTCGCGATCGGGTTAAAGCGAGGGGATGATGATCGTAGCCAGGGACTGAAGAAGCACGACGCCGTCTGGCTGGCCGCCTCCTATAACGCGTTCGCGCGGAGAATGAAGGTGCGGGGACATTTGCCCAGCGTGTTGCGCGCGGCGGTCTGATCGGCCTCGGCCAGTGCCTCGTTTTGTTTGAGTGCAAGCGCCTGCGATTGTTTCAAGACTTGCTCGAACGTAGTCGATGCAGGAACATCCATGCGATCGGCAGTTGGCGACATGGAATCGTCGAACGATGACGAGGACGGTGATCCTCGCGAACCTGCCCCACCGCCCGGGCCTGTTCGTCACACAGGCCGGATGTATTCCATGATGACCGAGATAAGGGCGTCGGAGCCCAGAGGGGTGAAGCCGGGCGACTGGCAGAGGACGGCGAAGTCGAAGCCATCCGTGTCGCGAAAGGCCTCCAGCGCGACCCTCTGAAACGGGATCTCGGGTTCCAGCGCGAATGGGTAGGTGAAGTCCCCGCGGAAGATCGCATCGAGTCCTCGCTGGGGGCATCCCTTGAGTTGCAAAACGCCTCCGGCTTGACTAAAGGACTTGAAGTGCAGATACATGAGATCATCGCGGGACGCGGGGTTGGGCACGTAGACGATGCGATTAATCCACCGACAGGCGGCGGCGAAGGCGAGGTAGTTGCCGGCGTTGAGGTGGGATGTGCCGATCTCCGGTTTCGTCCGAACCGCAAGCGGGCGCAGCAGTACATCGGTCATGAGGTAGACGTAGCCAGCGTCACCGACGCCGAGATCCGCATGCGCATCGACGTGGACGACCTCGAAGGGGACGGCCAGGCTGCCGCCTTCGACCAGTTCCCGCCAGAAGAGGAAGGCCTCGTGATGGTGAATGACCAGGCGGCCGGGGACGGGGTGATTCTTGAGCAATCCGCAGCGTTGCTCCAGGAACGCGCGCACCGCACTCTCTCCCCACGGGCGGTAGTCTTCGCCCAGACGCTCGCGGCCGGAAGATCGATGGTACGCCACGTCGTCGAGAAAAAAGTCGAGATCGATGTCGAGGATGCGCATGCTGACCTGCCAGCTAGATCTGATGTCCAGGTTTCCGTGGTCTACCTGTTGCCTACCTGTTGCGAGGACACCTCCTGCGGGCCGGATGGTCGCCCTTTGTCCTATTCTACCGGCATGACGGCAGTTTCCGCCTCCAGCCCAAGGAGGCCCTGCTCTCCGGCAGCAGCACATTCAGGAGAATGTGTAATAGTTGATCGTGTTGCGCGCGTCGGTCTGATCGACCGAAGTGGCCAAGTCGAAATCCGTAGCGCACAGCGATCCCGGCACACCGACGTGCGTTTTCTAACAGATTGTTGTCGCTAAGGCGGGTTGGAGCAAACATCGGCTGTTGAAAGGGCCGGTGTGTTCCCGGGCAGTTGGGTACGCCGGTCGAAGGGACCGAAACAGGTTCTGCGCATGACCGCGAGATTTTTCATTGACACGCTACACGGGTTCGGTAATAACCTAACGGTTGTTTCCCTCCTCGGGACTCTGGAGCCCGGAGCGAACCATGTACGCACTCGTAACGGAACTCAAATCACGCGCGGCCTTGATCACTGAAGCCGTTTGCTTCTCCATCGCTTTGGTCACGGCCGAGGTCTTTTTCAAATTCCACAGTTTCGTTCTGGAATGCTCGGCGTTCCTCCTCCTGTGGTTCTGCCTCGGAGCGATCGGCTCGTTCTTGGTGGGACGGCGCGACAAGGCGCCTCCGGTATAATGAGAGCGTCGCCTCCATTCAGGAGAACAACCATGAAGATGCCGGAAAAAAAGGATGGTCCCAAGCTCCCTCCTCCTCAAAAGGGTGGCGGAGCCGCGGCTCGCCAGCGCCAGTTTCAGATGGAGCGCGGACTCGTCAAGGAGCCTCTGCCGGAGGAGCCCGAATGCCTCGAACCGGATGACGAGGATCAGTCCGACAAGGATCGTAAAAAACCGAAAGCGAAGTCGTGAGAGTCGATCCCTTCTCAGCGACTTCTTCCCTGGAGTTTGCCCGTGAAAGAGCCCGTCAAACTCTCCCAGCCCGATGTCGCTCAGGACCTGTCCGTACCGATTCCCGCGGCGGCTCCCCCTCGGGGAGTCGCGGCCGGCAGAAGGGGTGAGCGTGCCCTAGCCACCCGGCCGCGAGCGCCTGTCCTCGGAGGCAAGGCCCTGGCGCGGATCAACTTCTTCAAGCTCGAACGAGGACGCGCCGCGGACACTCTGCTGGCGCCCACGGCCGCCGTGCGGAGCCAGCCGGTTCGCGCCGTCGCGACGTCTACTACACCGGCTGACAATCTCTTGTCCGGGTTCCACGCGTCACGAGCGCAGATGGCTGTCGCCGCCACGGCCGTCCCCGTCGGGCAGACCTGGCAACCGCTTGGCCCCTTCCACATGCCGCACGGACAGACCTACGGCGAGGGGCCCGGAAGCCGGCCGCCTGTCGCCGGACGGGTCGCGGCCATCGCCGTCGATCCGAACAACGCATCCCACCTACTCCTGGGGTCGGCAGGCGGCGGCGTGTGGGAGTCGATGGACACCGGCCAAACCTGGCTTCCCCGCACAGACGACCAGCCGTCACTCGCCATTGGAGCGCTGGCGTTCGACCCGGCGAATCCGCTGCGCGTCTTTGCGGGAACCGGCGAAGGCAACGTCGCCTTCGAGGCCGACACCAACGTGCGCGCCGCCGGTCTGCTGGCCTCGGTCGATGGCGGGACCACTTGGGCGGTGATTCCCGTTACGCCGTTCGTCGGGGTGAGCTTTTATAAACTGCTGGTCGATCCGTCAGATGGGAACCACCTGCTGGCGGCGACTACCAACGGGCTGTACGAGACGCCAGACGGCGGCACTTCCTGGAACCGTAGCCGCGGCTCGCGCACCTGGGACGTGTCGAAGCACCCGGAGGTGCCGACCAATCCGGCCACCGGCCAGGAGGTGTTCGCCGCCTGCGACGACGGGCTATACCGCTCCACCAACGGCGGCACGTCATGGACCGCAGTGACGCTGCCGGGGCTACCCGCCGGGTTCGTTCCGGACCGGATGGCCGTCTGCCATGCCCCGGCGAACGGCAGCGTCGTATACGTATTCGCAGCCGGCCCGCCGCAAATACGCGACCCACTAGAGTGGCGGCCGAACAACCCGGTGATGATGCCCAAGCCATACGTCTGGCGGCGATCCACGTTTGGCGGCGCGTTCACACCCGTGCCCCCGCCAGACGACCTGCAGACCGGCCAGGCGTGGTACGACTGGTACG
>JBGQLF010000349.1:0-8541 GCA_041499985.1 Gemmataceae bacterium | reverse complement strand
GCCGCCAGCCACGCCTGAGTGAGCAACAATGCCCCGGCCGAGATTCCCCAAGGCACCGGCCGATGGGAGGGGAAGGCGACTGCCAGGCCATCCCGCAAGGCGAGCAGCGCCAGCGCGATGAGGCCAAGCAACGCTGGAGACACTAGGAGGACATAGCGGCTCTCCTTTGCCAAGATCAGAGAGAAGACCGTATAACAGACGGCGATCCAGAGCAAGAGGACAACGGTCTCGTGCCGCCAGCGACGACGGACCAATCCGGCAACACCACCGAAGGCTGCCAGCACCAGCAAGTAGGGGTTGACCAACTCGGACAAGTGGCGGGGGTAATAGGTCCAGATGGAGGCCTTGCTTATCCACTCGGCTCGGGGTAGCACCGAGGCCAGCTGCGTGGGGGCCCAGTGGCGTATCACCAGCGCGCAGGGCAAAAGCAGCAAGGCACCGAACAAACCGACCAGGATCGTTCGGTGTGAGCAGAACAGTCGGCCGCGGTAGAGCACCACCGCCCAGGCCAAGATGATGAAGAGCACAACGCCCGCGGGGAAGTACGTGAGAATCGCCAACAGGCTCAGAGCGACCGCGGCTGCAAGGTGCAAGACGGACGGTGAAGTTGCTCCGGATTCCAGCCAGCGCCGCGCGTGATAGAGGGTCGCCAGTCCGAGCGCCAGGGCCGGCACATTGAGCATGATGGCGTGCGACCAACCCACCACGCCGGGCAAGAGTAGCAGCAGAGCTGCCAACCACCCCGCCGCAGGTGTCAGCCAGCGCCGCAACCAGGCCAGCGTGTACAGCGCCGCCAGCAGAGCAAACGCCAACACGATTCCCTTGGAGACGTAGGGCGACGGCCCCAACAGGCCGAACAGCAGGCCCTCGATCAGGTAAAACGCGGGCGGATAGGCAGTGGGATGGATCACCGGATAGCGGGCATAGTAGCGGAGCGCGAAATCTTTCGGGTCCCAGGAGCCGCTAAGCAGGAATTCTCTCCAGAACTGGCCGTTGGCCGCATGTCGGGGTGCATCGCCCTGATACCAAAGCCCATCGTTGTCCCAGTGCAGGCCACACAAGTACAGCCACGCGACGAGGACGCCTACCACTTGCCATCCCGGATGCGCGCGGTCTTGAAAAAGCATTCCCGGTGCGATTCGCATGTCCTCTTCCCCGATACTGGTTGCGGCGCACGGACGGCCGACGCGCAAGATGACCCGTCTCGGTCGCGGCCCCGTCTGCGTCAAGAGCGCCGATCACAACGGGGACAGGACCTCTCAAATCACCGGTCCTGTCCCTGTCGTGATCGGCGCTCCGAGGAACTTTAGCATGTCTCGCGAACTCCGTTAGCTTACGGAGCAAGGTGCGGACAGCGCGGCGAAGCGAGCAGCCCTGCTTGGCCGGGGCGCTCCCAATGCCTTGAGAATCCACATGCCTTTATACGGCATCATGTTAGCGCTCTCTCGAGCACGCAGTTGCCGCCAGGCCGGTAGTTCCAGGATACTTCTTGCTCCTCCGGGTGCGATTCAGCCGACTGGGAAGGCCTCCCTCACCTGATCCATCAAGGCCGCGACCTCCCGCATCTCGTCCGCCCTGATCGGGGCCGCCGTTTCATCTCGGATCGACTGGTAAAAGCGTTCGAGGAGCTCCCCCAAGCCTGGGTAGGCAGGTTCGCTTTGCCAAGCCCTCCGCATCAGATTCGCTGCCGCGGCCCAGAGAACCGCGGTGCCATATCGGAAGGGCTGCAAGACCTTGGCGGTTCGTGACACCGTGCCGGCTTCCAACAGGCAGTACCCGTGAAACAGATCGACGTGCGCCGTTCCCCGAGTGCCGAGGACGGTCAACGCATTGCGGGTCGGTCGGCCCCGCAGGCTGATCTGAATACTCAACTGGGTCTCTTGCCATTTCCCGGCGATCTCCAGGTCCTGGTTCGTGAAGGTAAGTACCGTCCACGCACATTGCTGGATCTCTTGATCCAACAGAGAACAGAACAACGACACGGGATGAGGCAGGATTTCGAGCAGAATCGCGCGACACTCCGCGTCGGTCCGGCCAGCTCCGCCGGCGGAGCAGGTGTGGAAAGTCACCCGGACCAATTCCCCCAGGCAGTTCAGCTGTTGACGAAGCCGTTGAAACCCGCGCTGGAAAGGGAACTGATGGACCGCGCAGATGTTCCGGCCGACGCGCCGCGCCAACTGAACCAGCTGCGCGGTTTCCGGCTCGGATCCGGCAGCCGGTTTCTCCAGCAGGACGTGTTTGCCGGCGTGCAGGGCGATTTCGGCAAGGGGCACGTGGCTGTCCAGGCACGTACAGATATGAACGACATCGACCGGGCAGGTCATCAGACTGTCTGCGAGATCGGGAAAGACCTTCGCCTGCGGGTAGCCTCGCTGGAGAGCCGCCGCTGCTTGGGGCTGCCGATCGACGATGGCCACGACCTCTGCCCCTGCCTTGACCGCATAATGGGCGTGCCAACGGCCCATCAAGCCGGCGCCCACAATGACAACTCGCAGTCCCGTCATCGCCGGTCCCCCGCGACGCAGTTAGCCGCCACCCGTTCGGGGTAACTCATCTCTACCGTCATCCGTTTCTCGGCCGATTCATAAGCCGCGAGCATGAGGGCCAACGTCCGCAGGTTATCTTCCGCATGGCAGGGCGGCACGTCACCCTGATCCAGGGCTTGGAGAAAAGTCCGCAGCAGGCGACTGGTAGCATGCGCGAATAGGTCCAGGGGATCGGCGGCGATCTTGCGAAACCTGTCCCCGTGAAAGAGCCGGGCGCGTCCTCCCAGAGAAAGATCAAAGTGGACATAGGGCCTCCGCGTCGAGCCGCGGAGGCCCGCGCTGAACTCGAGGGTTCCCCCCAGGCTGGTTTCCAGGCAGCCCTGACTCCCGTCCAGTCGAATCGTCAAATAGCGGTTCGGTCCCCGGCACAGGCGGTCCAGGGTAATATGAGCGACGCGGTCGCCGGAGAAGTCCAGTTGGATCAGGTTGAGCAAGTCCGGCCCCTGGGGGTCTTTCCCCCTGGGCATGCAGGCAGTGAGGGCAAGCGGATCCTCGTCAAAGAAAAAGCGACACAGGTCGAAGATGTGCGTTCCGAACTCCTTGCAGGTGCGCCGGGGATCCCGACCGCGCCAGCCGGCTTCGGTGCTTTCGGTCGTGAAAAAGGTCTGGTGGGCACTGAGAAACAAGAGGTCCCCGAAGTCCGGTCTGCCGATCTGCTCTTTCGCGCGGTGATGGATCTCCATGAACCGATACTGATTGTTGACGACCACCCAGCGCTTCGCTTCCTGGCAGAGGGCGATGAGGTCCGTGGCTTCCTGGAGCGTGGGCATGAACGGCTTTTCGCAAAAGACGTGGCACCCAGCCAGCAGCCCCAGGCGGGACAGGGCGTAATGGGTGTCCGTCGGGGTGACCACCGCGAGGATGTCCGGTTTGGTCCGCTCCAGCATTTCCTCGGGTGAGCGAAAAAGCGGGAAGGGAAAATCCCCCTCCCGCGCCATCGGATCGACCCCACCGACGACCTTCAGGTCCGTCAGCTGGGCATAGGCGGGCAGGTGAATCGTCCGGGCCGCGGCGCCGAGACCAGCAATGGCGATCGTTCGCTGCATCATTGTGCCCTCGTGGTGCGAGGAAACGGACCAGGTTCAGACCGCTCCGGCGGCGTCCTCTCGTACGCAGATCAATTGGAGCACCGGGCCACAGACGAGGAGGGCGGAACGAATCAACGGCCAATCCTTCATCTTGTGATACAGGGAGATGAGCCGGCGTTCCCGCGCGGAGAGCCCCTCCTGCTCACTGGCGCTGAAAGTCGGCAGCACAATGCGGCACCGACCGAACGGCGTGCGCCGCACCATGCGCCGCAGCTCCAACGACGACAACAGCCGAATGTGCTCATAGGGAATGCCCCGCCGCCACTGGACGTAGGCCTTCATCCAGCGTCGCGGCAGCCAGCCGACGCCCCAGACGCGGACGTGGGGCTCCGGAGTCAGGCTGTACCGGTTCGGCGTGGCCGCGTAGAAGGCTCCCCCCGGCCGCAGAGCATGGTAGGCAGCCCGGATCAGATCCTCCTGGGTAGCCGTATGCTCGATCACATCGCTGGCCACCTCCAGGTCGAACTGTTGCTCGGGGAACGGCAAGTACTCGGCACAACAGCACACCAGCTGGGCGTCGGCCCCCAATTCTTCCAACCGCTTCTTGGCGATAACCAGCCAGCGGAAGGCGATGTCGATCCCGACCGCGTGCCCGAACCGCTCCGCAGCCGCCACCAAGAAGCCACCGGTGCCACAGCCGACTTCGAGGGCCCGGCGGTCGGGCCCCGGCTTCAGATGAGGCAGGTCGGCCTCGATGCTGTCGAGCGAGCGCCGCCCCCGTTCCACCGCTGTCACGGCATGGCGCACGTAGCGCTGCACCAGGTCGCGCGGGCTTTCGGGAGTGATGGACCAGTAGTAATCGACCAGGCCCCGGAAGTCCGTGTGCGGAAAGCGCTCCACGATACGCTTGGCCTTTTCCCAGTCGTCTCGGAAGGTGATGTAGGGGTCCGGGAAAACGCGGAAATCGGGGATGCCCATCACGACCGGATAGTGTTTCGCGCAGGGCCCGCAGAAGTAGCTTTCCGGCAGAGACTGTAAAGTTCCCTTACACTTCGGGCAGACATAGTCCAGGAAACCCGTCCGTGGCTCGGCGGCTGGCACGACTGTAGGCTGCGTCAACTGAGACATCGATCGCTCCTCGTACGGTGATCGCTTCCGGAATACGTTCGGGCCAAAAGAACTTAAGGCCGCAGTGCCGCGCGACATGCCCGACCCACGCTGCGGAGGGCGAGGTAAAGCGGCCCCATCCAGGTCGGGAAAAGCCGAAACTGGGCCATCTCCCGGTAGTAGTACATCTCCAGCCGGCGCAGACAGGCCCGGTCGTGCCCAGGGCGGGCCAGGCCCAGACCAACCCCACACGCACCTCGGTAATGGGTCCCCACAATCTGGCGGTGGAGCGCGTCGGCCAGCCCATAGGGATAGGCGAAGACCGTCACCGCCTGGCCCAGCCCATCTTGCAGAGCCGCTTGCGATCCGAGGATCTCCCGTCGGGCGTCTGGCGGCCCAAGTTGCGTCAGTGGAGCATGGGTCACGCCGTGCGCCCCGATCTCGCAACCGGCTTGCCCCAGTTCCCGAAGCCCCGACCAGGAGAGCAGCGGCAAGCGCGGAATGGCCGCCGGTTGGCTGGGCCAATCATTCTTCGCCCCGCAGTATCCTGCCACGGCAAAGACGGTGGCACGGAAGCCGACGTCTTGCAGGACGGGGGCCGCATGCTCTAGCACGTTGCCAAAGCCGTCGTCGAAAGTCAGCACCACCGGACGGGGCGGCAGTACCGCTTCTCCCTCCCACGCCTCCAGCAGGTCGGAGAGCCGGATGCCCTGGTACCCCCAGTCGCGCAGGCTCTCCATCTGGCGTCGGAACACCTCGGGAGCGGTGGATATCACCGAACCGGTGTCATCGAGAGAATGGTAAGTCAGAATCGGCACCGCCGTTCGGGACGCGGCCCGAGCGGGTGCCGGTTGGATCTGGTTGATCATCGCATCCTTCTCCTGGTCAATGCGTGAGCACCGCGCTTGGGTTCGCTGGGCACGACTCCGCTGCCTGGGCGATCCGCACCGCCTCCAGGCCGTCCAGTCCGCTGATGGGCGGGGTCGAGCCGGTACTTAAGGCCAGCGCCCAGGCCCGCACATCCTCCGTGAGCGTCTCGACCAGTCCCCATTCCCAGCCACGGACTCGCTCGAGCACCTGGTAGGCCGGGAAAAAGTGGCGGCGTACCTTCACGGTGCCATCCGCCCGGCGTTGGCCGTGGATCAAGTGCAGGGGCGGGTAACCGAAGCGGATGAATCCCTGGGTCCCGTAGATCTCCAGCCGATAACCGTAGCCGCGCCATTCGGTCCAGCTCGCTTGGAGCGTCGCCACCCGCCCATGGGCGTTGCGCAGCAGCAGGAAGCCGTTGTCCTCGCAGCCCGGCTTGTGCCAGGTGTGGTTGGAGGCATACCCCACCACGTCCTGAACTTCCCCCAGGAACCACCGCGTCAGGTCGATCAGGTGAATGCCGTTATCCATCAGCGCGCCACCACCCGATTTCGACCGGTCGAAGACCCAAGCGTGTGTGAACTCCTTGCCACCCGGATGGCCGTGGAAAGCTCGGATGTGGTCGAGCTCTCCTATGCCCCCACTCTCCAGCAGCTGCCGCGCCAGGCGGGCGGCGCGCGTGTAGCGCAGGTTGAACCCGGTGGCGAGGGACACGCCCGCTTCCTCCGCGGCCCGCACCAGGGTCTCGCAGGCTGCCACGGTGATGGCGAGCGGTTTCTCACAGAGGAGGTGTTTGCCCGCGGTCAGGCACGCCAGCCCCTGGTATTCGTGGAAGGCGGGCGGTGTGGCCAGGATGACGGCTTCCACTTCGGAATCCTCCGCCAGGGCCATTCCATCGGAGAAGATCCGGATCCCGGGGAATGCATCGGCTACCCGGCGGGCCAGAGCTTCTTGGGGATCGGCCACGGCTACGAGGCGGATCTCCGGCACCTGGGCCAACGCGCGGGCACGCAATTGGCCGATCATGCCAGCACCGATCAAGCCCACGCGGAGCGACTGATTGTTCAAGTCAGGTGTCATGACTTACCTAAGCAACCGAGGACCAACGCCGGCATCCGACCAGTTCCCAATATTACTCGTGGTCTACCCCCGCACAGCTGGGCAGACTTGGTTCCCCGTCAAGGAATTAATCAGGTCGAGGTAACGTTCCAGGTGCGCTGCCGGTGACCACAGCCGCCGGGCCGCTTGCTGGCCACGCTGTCCCAAGGCGTCCCGTAAGCCGGGCTGGGTGCGAAGGTTCTCCATGACTTGCCGGCACTCCTCCAGGGAACCGAAGGTGTAACCCCCGCCGCTTTGCTCGATGATCTCCGGCAGCGCGCCTATGCGGCGGACGATCGCTGGCGTACCGTGGGACATGGCTTCCGCCGCGGTCAGGCCGAAGGTCTCGTAGCAGAGCGAGGGAACCAGCACAGCAAGGGCCCGGCGATAGAGATCCCCCAATGTGGCCGGGTGTACCTGATCAAGGAAGGTCACATGGGGCAGCGCTCGGGCCTGCTCGCGCAGCACGGAGGCGTAGGTGCCGGTACCGACAATCTTGAGTTCAGCCTCCCGATACCCCTCGAAGAGCCGCAGAAGGTCCTGCACCCCTTTCAACTTCTCCAGCCGGCCCACAAACAAGAAATAGGGCCGCGCCGAGGCAGACAGATCGCACGGCCGACTCTCCGTCCCTGGCTGGGGCACGAAGTGGGACAGGTGGACCATGGGCCGGCTCAGCCCCGCCGCCTGATGCTGCTCCAGGGCAAACTGGCTGGGCATGAGGAAGGTATCGACCTGGCGCGCGCAGCGCTTCAAGAGCGCGGTGTAGCGCCACAGCTGCGGTGGTCTGCGCGAGTGCAGCGTACACGCCAGGCAATGGCGCGTCGTGCAGGCCTCGCGGTCGAAGGCGAATAACACGTGCGTCGGGCAGATCAGCCAGTACTCGTGCGCCGTGTAGAGCTTCACCGCCCGACCGAAGCGGAGCACTCCCGGGCCGCCCAGGAGGGATACGTTGTGATAGTGGATGACATCGTAGGGTTGCCCGTGCAGAATCGCGCGCAGCTGTCGAGCATAGAACGCGGGCCGGCCGAGTTGATGCGCCGCCAGAGCGGACACCCCGGGCCGCGTCGAAGCCAGAGGATAACGCCGGACATTGGCATGGTGCGTGAAAGCGACCTCGGGCTCACTTGGGTGCTGCAAGCGGTAGGCATCTACGGAGTGGATCACATCGACCTGGTGTCCCTGCTCGGCGAGCGCTTGCGTCAGCCGGTACACGAATACGCCATCCCCTCCAAAGTGGTAGGGCGGATAGAACGTCGTCACCATGCAGATGCGGAGCGGTCTATCCGGCCGCATGTACCATCTCCTCGAAGAGTTGAACCGTCTTGCGAGCGGCGGTCTGCCACGAAAACCCTTGCACGCGCCGCAGCCCCTCCCCGCGCAACCGCTGGCGCAGGGCCTCGTCTTCCAGCAAATTTCCCAGCGTCGTCGCCATGTCGGCGTGATCCTCCGGGTCAAAGAGTAAGCCGGCCGACCCCAGCACTTCCGGCAGCGAGCCGCGCCGGCTCGCCGCCACGGGAACGCCACATGCCATCGCCTCGACGACGGGCAAACCGAAGCCCTCGCTGAAAGACGGCAACACCAACAGCGTCGCCGCGTTGTAGAGGGCGACGAGGTCGTCATTGGAAACATAGCCTGTAAACGTCACCCGGTCTTCCAGACCCAATTGGTCGCTAAGCGCCTTCAGCTCCTGGTAGCAGCCATAGAAGCTGTCTTTACTGTGGTCGCCAACCAGCGCGAGGTGCCAGGGTGTCGCCATCGCCGAGCCAAGGCGGGCCGCCGCGTGCATCAGCCCCTGAAGATTCTTGTGCGGGCTGATGCCCCCCACATAGAGCAGGAGCGGCGTCTGGGCAGGGAGGCGGTACCGCTCCAGGACCCGGCGGATCCGGGTCGGATCG
>JBGQLF010000348.1:0-8561 GCA_041499985.1 Gemmataceae bacterium | reverse complement strand
TGAATGGATGACGAGTTGACCCAACATCCCGTTGCTCCGCAGGGCTGCCACCATCCGACCGAGTGCGATATGGTAAGGGAGGGAGAGTCCACCGTGACTGCAAGTCCGGCTTGCTTGCTCTCCCGATGTTGGCGGAAACCCGCCTTATCGGCAACAACCCGTTTGAAAACACGCGTCGGTGTGTCGGGACCGACGCGCGCAAATGCTACTGGCCGCGGAGCGCCGTCTGCCTCATCCAGAGGCGTTGATCCCTTCTCAAGAAACACATCGGAACGCGAAAGGAGTTATATCTCCAACACTCCGGTGCTGTCACCTAGGCGTTCAGGGCGGACGTCGATGCGGTCGAGAAGGGCGAGATGCAGGTTGGTGACAGGTATCTCGCGCTTGAAGTCGATGTGCCTGCCGGACGTCAACTTTCCGTTGCCTTTGCCGACAACCAGGACGGGCAAGTTTTCGTGGATGTGTCGATTGCTGTCGGAGATGCCTGCGCCGTAAACGATCATCGAGCGGTCGAGCAAGGTCGCGTCACCGTCCGGGGTGGCCTGGAGCCGGGCGATGAACTCGGCGAAGAAGCCCATGTGGTAGGTTTGAATCCTGGTCAGTTTCGCGAGGGCGGCTGGATCATTGCGGTGGTGCGACAGTTGATGGTGCGATTCGGGGATGCCGATTTGATCGTACGCGCGGATGCTGGACTCCCGCCCCACCATCATGGTCATGACGCGGGTGAGGTCGGTCTCCAAGGCCAGGGCCTGGAGGCGATACATGAGGCGCGAATGCTCGGCGTAGTCGGCCGGCGTGCAGGAGGGGCGCTCGATGCCCGCAGCGCTGGCGACGTTTCCCTGGAAGCGATCCAAGCCGCGTTCTACTTCCCGGATGGATTCCAGGTATTCATCAAGCCTCCCGCGATCGGCAGGGCCGACGCTGGCATTGAGGCTGCGCGCCTCTTCGACCGCGCCGTCCAAGATGCTGCGACGGTAGCGGGCGCGGCGAGCGGCGGTGGCGCGATCCACGTTTGGATCGACGTTACCGAACAGGCGTTCGAAGACGTGGCGGGGATTGGTCAAGGGAGGCAGGGGAGTCGTGGGCGTGCGCCAGCTAATGCTGCTGGTGTAGGCGC
Source organism: Gemmataceae bacterium (assembly GCA_041499985.1). Taxonomy (GTDB): domain Bacteria; phylum Planctomycetota; class Planctomycetia; order Gemmatales; family Gemmataceae; genus JBGQLF01. The sequence goes on along the minus strand of JBGQLF010000348.1, from coordinate 7,444 downwards.
AACTGTAATTGGCGTCGCACAGGCCCACCATGCGCGTGTCTTCCAGGCCCAATTCGAGCGAGGGAAATCGCGTCTGGTTGCTGATGGCCTGGGCCGCGACCTGGTCCGCCGACACCCCCGCGAAGATGTCCGATCCCGACTCGCGCGGATGGGCCCCCGTCAAGAAGCTGGCGGAGGCGCGAGCGTGATCGCCGGGCCCGGAGCCCAAGGCGTTGGCGTTGTGGCACGTCAAGTGGGACAGGACCAGCGTGTGTTCCCTGAACCGTTCCAGCGGCCGGAGGATGGGGGTGAATTGAAAGTTTCGCCCCTGGGCGGCCGGCGTCCAGTCTTGCATGACCATGCCGTTGGGAACGTAGACAAAGCAAAGTCGAGTCGGCGTGGTCCGAGCGGCGCCTTGGGCCCATCCCAGAGCAGGGACCATCGCATCCAGGAAGGGCAGGCCAATGACAGCCCCCGCGCCGCGCAAGAACGTCCGGCGGGATAGGTGTTTTCTGGTAATAATCATCGGCTGCCCTCTCGAACCTTTCCTTGCATTTGGAAAGCGTCGCTTTGGACGATTCTAAGCACAAGGCTGGAGAAACGGTAACCTTCTTTGGCTACTTTATTGGCGATGGCCCGCACGCTCTTGCGGTCGGAAGGTTCCAGGCCCCGTCCCAGGGCATAAATCAACATCTTCTCGGCCAAGCCTTCGGTGAACGCGCTGGCGTCGGCCTTCAAGAGGACCCGCAGTTCCTCGTGCCCGTTGAAGGACCTGCCGTCGGGCAGGGTCCCCGCGGTTTCGATGGGGAAATTGCCGTCCTTCTCGCGCCAGCTGCCGATGGCGTCAAAGTGTTCGAGGGCAAAGCCCAACGGATCCATGCGCGCGTGGCAAGAAGCACACGTGGCGTTGGCGCGATGCTGATCGAGGATTTGCTTCAGGGAAACAGCCTTGCCCAGCGACTGCTCGTCGAGAGCCGGCACGTCGTGGGGCGGCGGCGGGGGCGGAGCGTTGAGCAACGTTTCGAGAATCCATTTGCCGCGCAGGACGGGCGAGGTTCGGTTGGCGTACGACGATACCGTCAACACGCTGGCCTGCGTCCAGACCCCGCCGCGCTTGGTCCCCTTCAAATCGACTTTGCGAAACTCGTGTCCCTTGACGCCGGGAATCTTGTAAAACTCCGCGAGCCGCTGATTTAAGAACGTGTAGTCGGCGTCGATAAAGTCCAAAATGGAGCGATCATCACGTAGAATGTGCTCGAAAAACAGTTCCGTCTCTTTTTTCATCGATAGGCATGTGTAATCGGTGAACTCCGAATACTTGACGCGGTCGGGGAGATGCGATTCGAGAGCCCGCGTTTGAAGCCATTGACCGCCGAAATTCTCGACGAGGGCAAAGGCCTTCTCGTCCTTGAGCATACGCCGCACCTGGGCCTCCAGAATCGCAGGCTGGCCCAGAGTTCCTTCCTCGGCCGTGCGGAACAGTTCGTCGTCGGGCATGCTGCTCCACAAGAAATACGACAGCCGCGCCGCCAATTCGTGAGACGACAGCGCGCCTGACAGAGTCTTTTCGACCCGAAACAAGAAGTGCGGCGAGATGAGCATCTGCTGAATCGCCAGGCACAGTCCCTCTTCAAAGGAATCGCCTTCCTTTTGGACCATCGCGACGAGCTTGACCAGCCCCGCGACCTCCCCATCGCTCACCGGACGCCGGTAGGCCCGCCGCGCCAGGTCCCGCAGGATCTTACGGGCAAGGGCCAGATCGCGCGGCCCAGGACGGTCCCCGAATAGCTTTTTGACCGAAGCCGGAGCCGGCCCTTTTTCCTGCTTGTACGGCCCGACGACGTCGAGATACATGGGGAAGAATGCGTCCGTCGCTCTGGTGATGCCCTCGCCGTTATCGGGCGCCGGCTTGGGCCCTTTGTAAGTGGCCGGCAATCCCTCATACATCCGCTCCACGGTAATCGACAGCCAGTGTTCGCCGGCCGTGATCGGCAGCCGGCACTCCGCCCATAGGCCATTCATTTCGCCGGGCCCCCGGCCCTCGACCCTCTTCGTGGGCACCGCGAGCTTGGCTTCGTGGACCTTTTTCCCGTCGATCCAGAAGGCGAGTTCCACTGGATTGGAGCCAACGGGCCGAACGCCACGCAGGATCGTGCGAAGCTTGTACTCGCCCGCGGCCGCGAAACGCTGCGTGACGTGCAGGGCACTGGGCAGGCTCATGCCGGTTTCGTCGTAATCGAACTTTACTTTCGTGTTCTTGGAAAAGGCGTCCGCGGTGAAGAAGGGCTGATGGGCCACGCGCTCGGGCTTCATCGGTTGGGCGCCGAAAACGGCGGTCCGGGCCACCTTCTCGGCCGCCGCCAGGTATTTTTCCACGAGCACCGGCGACACGGACAATACGCTGGCGATAGTATCGAATCCATGGCCCGGCACGTCGGCCGGAAAATCATCTGCCGGCTTGAAATCGACGCCCAAGAGATCGCGAATCGTGTTGTTGTACTCCTCCCGATTGAGACGCCGCATCGTCACTCGATCGAGCCGCGACTCCTGCTCCATGCGTTCGCCAAATGTCTCCATCCAGGCCAGCACCGGCTTGATTTCATCGGCACCGGGCTGTGGCCTCTTCCTGGGAGGCATGGCCTGTTTGCGCAACATGGCCTGCACCCGGTCCAAGGTCGCCAATCCCTTGGCGAGGCTGTTGTCGTCCTGAAATCGGTCCAGACGAACATCGCCGCTCTTCTTGTCGGTGTGGCATTCGAAACAGTGCTTGGCCAGGAAGGGGAGCACGGTCTTTTGAAACGCCGGCCAGTCACTTTCGGGTTTGGACGCCGGCGCTTGACCAACGCCGTTTAAGGCAATGGCGACAAGCACGAAACCGCTCAAAATGAATGCGGCACGCCGCGACATAGCCAATCTCCACGAGGAAGGAGTGGTTTTCACTTTACCCCAAATGATCGTCGATTCAAGGAGTAGCACGAAGCGGCCAATGAATCCTCTCATCGTAGACCAGTTTCCCACTAGGCCTTGACCAAACGTGTTTTGTAACGATGCCCGCTGTTTTCCGGAAGATGCCTTCGGATGGGCGGTGCATCTCAAGTGAAGTCAGTCAATCACGAAGAGCCCTGTTTTTCCGGGGATTTCCATGATTTCGGCCGGGAACACGCTTGTTTAGGGACTAGAGTAAGCTTGGTGGACTCGTCGGTCAACAAGAAGCTGAGAAACGGGAACAGGGAACAGGCATGCCGTTTTCGGCGGCGTACGCTGGTCTAATCAGGAAGAGCCTTGGGCCAGATGGCGCGTTCGGTGGGGACTGATCCAGCGCGCCTCGGTCACCTCGACCGGCGTATCGAACCGCCCGGTGACACACCGGACCTTTCAGCAGCCGATGTTCGCGAAAAGCGGCCTTATCGGCAACAAACGGCCAGGACCCCTGGCCTCGTTGTGCTCAAGAGCACGCCCTACCTTTCGGCCGCTGATGAAGACATACTGCTGGGGGGTGGGGATCGACCCCGACCGGCTGGGGCCGCGCGCTATCAGCATCCACTCGCTGCGCAAGACGGCGATCAACGACGCCATCCGTAACAGGGCGCAAATGCACGAGGTGCGCGAGTTCGGAAGGGGTGCAGGGCCAGGCCGATCTGCTTGAAGTTATTCCGGCGCGCCGTCCGCACGGCCGGCCCACGGGGAGGCAACCGGCCTGATGCTGTCCTTCGCCGCGACTACTCCTGGTGTTGCAGTGCCTCCTCGCCCATCATGCGGACGGCCTCGACGACAAACTGGAACGGTACGTGCGCTGCCTGAGCCGCGATCCGATACCGGCGCCTTCACGGCCCGGGATCCCATGCTCCAGCGGCACTTGTACAAAGGATGAAGCGTCTAGCGCTTCCCGTACCTCGCCGGGGGGGAGTCTTCTTGACTGTGGCCCTCGAGTTGGCGCAGCTCCTCTTGCAAGTGCCGTTGCACTCGGCTCTTGGCGATAAAGACCGCCGCCACTTTCATCCCGAGCGCCTTGGCCGTCTCGGCACCGGAGCGCCCTTCCAAGGCCATCAACTCAAAGGCGCGCCAGGTGCGGGGGACAACGCGCGACCGGACCCGCGCCATGGCTTCTTCCAATAACTCCTGGTCAAACTCTTCTTTCAAACGCTCGACCAAGTCCTCGCGGGCTTCCACCGTCTGTAGCCGCTCCCACATTTGGCTGTCGCCCGCCACACCGGCCCGGTGGCGGCTGTCCAGGAAGTCACTCCAGGCGTGCCGCGCGATCGTCTTGAGCCAGGCCCGGAAACTCCGGGTCGGGTCGTAGTTGAAGTCCTGCATCTTCTCCGCCAGGCGCACGAGGACGTCTTGGGTGACATCTTGGGCGTCAGCTTCTTGTAGGTTCCACTGGCGGCACCAGCCGTAGATCTTGCGGCCGTAGCGCTCCGCGAAATCGGCCCAGGCCGCCTGGTCCGGGGGAACCTGGCGGAGCCGCGCCAGCAAGGTGGCGCTCGTCCGGGATTCCCAAGCTGCTGCCATCGCACACACTCCGCCACAGCCACCTGGCCCCGATTGTCGAGCCGGGCAACCGCCGACGCAAGTCCAAAACGACTCGGGCCCCTCCCAAAAAGGCGGCGCGGGCTGATAGGCTTTGGCGCTAAGCGCCGTACTACTCGCGAACCGGATCGCGGTCCGTTCACCACGATTTCGCTTCGCAAGGGTTCTTACCATGTTGAACAAACTGCGTCGGCTGACAGGTCGGAAGGGCAACCGGTCGCGGCCAACGATGTCCCGGAGTCCTTCGCGCCGGCGGCAAGTTCACCTGACGTTGGAACAGCTCGAAGAGCGGGCGCTGTTGGCGGTGGGGAGCGGGATCCCCAGCCTCCCCGCCCTCGCACCAGCCGCTGGTGCGGAGGTTGTACCGCCCGATCCCACCCGGAGCGGATTGGGGGACGACCACGCTTCTCTACCCCGTGGCTTGAGCGCGGACACCGCGGACGGTGAGGCGCACCGCGTTACCCGCTTCGGCTCCAAACCGGGCGGCGCCGGCGACGGCATCTCGCCCGCCGGTCTGATCGATCGCTTGTTCGCCAGTGACGGCGGCGCCCTCCACGTGGTCGGAGCGATCCCCATCCTGCAGCGCGGGGACTGGTCGGGCGAACCTCGGTTCGGATGGTGATGTCAACCGCATCCCAATGCGGAACTTGGCAGCCGAGCGGGCCGGATCGAATGGCCAAGGAGAGTGCCAATCGGTTCGCCCGCTCGGCTCCGTTGTGCCACTTTCAAGAAGACGTGCCCTACCCCTCCGCTCGCAGTCGTCTCCCCGATCCGGGAGAGGCATCCGGGCTAGTCGTTCGTCACCGGGAAGGCGAAGGCCCGGACCGCCTCGAATTCGGAGCGATTCCGGAAAAACTTGCATAAGTCCTCGAAGGCTCTTGGCGCAACGCCCCGCTCGCGCTCCGTTCCGCGCTCGCGCGGGAGCCGGACTATCTCCTGGCCGTCGAACTGCCAAACCCCGGTCGCCTTGGCCGGCGGCCGCCAGGGAAATGGGGCAATCTGAGACCGCCATTGCTCGTAGGGCGGCAGCGGTTGCGTCGAGGCCACCAGGACAAAGGCCTGGAGTCCCGCGGCGTCCAGCCCGAAATAGCGCCCCTCCTTTTGTGGATAATGAAGGTTCACGATCTGGGCCGGCGGTTTGGTCTTGGCCCGCTCCGCATGCTCGGTATCTTCGGGGTGACACAATTGGTCCGCGCCGTCCGGGTTGAAGGCAATGAGGTAGCAGTAGGCGGGAACACTCAGGTTCACCTCAACACGCACATCGTCATCGAGCTGAACCTTTTGCGAGGTGACGCCGATCTCGCCGAGCGGTTTCGCCTCCTCGCCACGAAAGTGGCGGACGTGCATCGCAAGGATGCCGAGCGTTTTTTCCGGCGTGTCCATCGACGCACCCTGCGGCAGGCCGTCCCCCGGAGCGGGTGGCAACTTCCCGAACCTCGGCCACAGCACCAGAGCGGCTGCGATCAGCACGCCGCAACCCGCCAAGGCCGCGAGGCGCAGGGAGCGCCGGGTCACGAGCTTCGGAAACGGTTTGCGCCCCGCGGACGGACGCCGCGCCTTCTGGAAGGCAGGAATCGGCTGTGCCGGAGCGGGGCCGGGCCCGGGTTGGGGGGCGAGTTGAGCTTGCTGTGTGGGCCCGGCACCGGGCTGGACCAGGCGAGCCAGATCCGAGCCGGCGGCGAACGGCTGAACGGCCGCGGCGACCTCGGCGGGCGTGGCGAACCGGTCCGCCGGGTTCTTCGCCAACATCCGATCGAGAACCCCAACCAGCTTCGCGGGCACTTCGGGCCGCCACTGGCGGATGGGCGGGACCGGAGTATCCAGGTGCGCTTTCATTTTCTGCAGCCAGGAGCTGTACGCGGCCCCGCCGAACGGCGGTGTTCCGGCGAGGAGATGGTACAGGGTACAACCCAGACTGTAGATGTCGGCACGGATGTCGGCGGTGTGAGCGGCTTCGCACTGCTCGGGAGCGATGTAGTCGGCGGTACCCAGGATTTGCCCCGTCCCCGTCAGCCGGTCCACGGACGGGGCGTCGCCCAACGACCGGGCCAGGCCCAAATCGAGTACCTTGGCCAGGCCGTTGCGGGCTAGCATCAGGTTCGAGGGCTTGATGTCCCGGTGGACCAGACCGTGCTCGTACGCGTGCTGCAAACCGACCGCTGCCTGGCGGGTGAGCTCGCAGGCGTCGGGAAGGCGCAGGCTGCCGTGACGGTGGACGAGCCGGGCCAGGTCGCTCCCGTCGATGAACTCCATGACCAGAAAATGGGTGCCGTCGAGTTGGCCGCCATCATGCGCGCCGACGATGTTGGGGTGCTCGAGCTTCCCGACCGCGCGCATCTCGTTCCTGAAGCGGGCGATGGTCACCTCGTTCATCAGTTCCGCCGGCAACACCTTCAGGGCAACGACCTTCCCCAGTTCGCAGTGGCGCGCCTTGTAGACGGTTCCCATGCCTCCCCGGCCGAGCTTTTCCAGCAGCTCGTACTGGCCGAGCTGACCCAGCCCGGGCCGATCGCTGGCGGCTGGCGTCCGGGGTTCCTCCCGGGGCCCGGGTGCCTGGGCGGTCGCTTGGGGCACCGGGGTCGGGGCCGCCGGCGGCACCGGCTGAGGGGGCGGGGTCAGCCGCAGGCGGTGCAGGAAGTCATCGCCGGGCTCGTGCCCGGGGCCGGCCGAGCGCCGGGATCCCCGCGGCGAAGCCGCGTCGATGGTGCTGCCGACCAACAGCTCCAGCCGTTCCTGGCAGGAGGCACAGGTTTCCACGTGCGCTTCGACGGTCTCGTGCTCCGCACCCCGGAGCTGTTCCGCGAGCAGCTGCTCGAGTTGGACGGTGGTAGGGCACTGGCTCATGGCTGCTCCCGTGGATCAGGCCGGTTGTCAGCGCGGGTCGCCGATCAGGATGAAGGCGGACCAGTAATACGGGTGGGCGAAGGGCTTGTTT
>JBGQLF010000347.1:0-8563 GCA_041499985.1 Gemmataceae bacterium | reverse complement strand
GGCGGTCGAGTCCGAAGGCAAGGGCAGTTGGATTGTCCGAGTTTCGATCGCCAACCCGTATGCCGTCATCGTCCTGACGCTGTTCCTCGGCATCCTCGGTTACGTCTGCCTGGACCGCATCCCGCTGGACCTGCTGCCGGCCTATCGCACCCCGGCGGTGCAGGTGTTGACTCTCTACCCCGGGATGCCGGCCGAGTTCGTCGATCGCGGCATGACCTGGCGCCTGGAGCGCTGGCTGTCCCAGGCCGAGGGTATCCAGCGCCAGGAGTCTCGGTCGATGATCGGCGTGAGCATCATCCGCAACTACTTCCGCGACGACATCGACTCGAATACCGCCCTGTCGCAAACCTCAGCCCTGGCCATCTCCGATCTGTACTACTTGCCTCCCGGCACCATCCCGCCCATGACCATGCTTTTCGATCCCACGGCCACCCTGCCAACGGCCCTGGTGGCCGCCTCCAGCGACACGCTCAACGAGACGCAGGTCTATGATCTGTCTTATTTCAATGTGCGCAACATGCTCTCCGGCACGCCGGGTGTCATCGCCCCAGCGGTCTTCGGCGGCCGCCTGCGCCGCATCTATGTCTACCTCGACCAGGATAAGCTCCAGGCCTATCACCTGTCTCTCATGGACGTGCAGCGGGCGATCAAGGAGTCGAACCTGCTGCTCCCCACCGGGGACGCCAAGTTCGGCCCGTACGACTACATGGTCAACCTGGAGAACCTGCTGCCGAAAGTGGAGGACTTCAACACTATTCCGATCAAAGTAGTGGACGGGCAGCCGGTGCTGGTCCGTGATGTCGGGGAGGCGAAGGACACCTACGCGATCCAGACCAACGCCGTGCGCATCAGCGAGCCGCCCAGCTGGGAATCGAAGCGGCAGGTTTATATCCCCATCTACCGCCGGCCGGGGGCGAACACCATTGAAGTGGTCGAAGGCGTCTCGAAGAGCCTCCCCGAGTTCAAGAGCCGTCTGCCCGGCCGCGGGCCGGAGGAACTGAACCTGAAGGTGGTCGGGGACCAGTCCGTGTACGTGCGCGAGAACCTCAACAGCCTCCTGTGGGAAGCCGGGATGGGGGCGGTGCTGGCGACCGTGATGATCCTGGTGTTTCTGGGCAGCCTCCGCTCCACCGTGGTGATCGTGCTGACCATCCCGTTGTCGGCGCTGGCGGCGGTTATCGGCCTCTACTTCACCGGCCAGACGCTGAACGCCATGACGCTCGGCGGCCTGGCTCTGGTCATGGGCCGGCTGGTCGATGATGCGGTCGTGGACGTCGAGAACACCTACCGCCATCTGGAGATGGGCCGCTCGCCCAAGCGCGCCGCCCTGGAGAGCGCGATGGAGATCGCCCTGCCGGTCCTGGTCTCGACCATTACGACCGTGGCGGTCTTCTTTCCGGTCGTCTTCCTCTACGGCATGGGCAAGTACCTGTTTACGCCGCTGGCTCTGAGTGTGACGTTCGCCATGTTCGCCTCCTACCTCCTGTCGCGCACCGTCTCGCCGGCCTACTGCGCTTACTTCCTGCGGGTGGACGTTGCGGGGCACAAGCGCTTCTGGCTGTTCCGGCTGTTCGACCGGGCCTTTGACAAAGGCCGCTCCTGGTACATCGCGCTGCTCGGCCGGGCGCTGCGGCTCCGCTACGCGGTCGTCCTCGGGGGGCTGGCGGCCTTCGCCGCCTCGCTGCTGCTCTATCCGCGGCTCGGCAAGGAGCTGTTCCCCCAGATCGACGCCGGACAGTTTGTCATCGGCGTCCGGGCCCCGGCCGGCACTCGGCTGGAAGGGACCGAGGCGATCACGCAGCGGATCGAGGAGATCGTCAAGCGGGAGATCCCCGAGCACGACCGGCAGATGATCGTGACCAACCTCGGCGTGCTCTACGACTGGCCCGCCGGCTACACCCCGAACGCCGGGCCGATGGACGCTACCATGTTGGTGCAGCTCACGTCGCGGCACCAGCGCCAGATCCTGGCCCAGGAGTACGCCGGCCGGCTCCGCGAGGTCCTGAATAGGGAACTTCAAGACGTGCAATTATCCTTTGATACCGGCGGGCTCGTTTCGTCGGCCTTGAACTTCGGCCTCCCGTCGCCCCTCAACATCCAGATCGAGGGCCGCGACCTCAAAAGGCAGTACGCCATCGCACAGGAGCTGAAACAGCTAGTGGCTTCCGTGCCCGGGGCCGTGGACGTACGCGTCCAGGAGACGCTGGACTACCCCATTCTCAACATCGAGTCCGACCGCACGAAGATGGCCTACCTGGGGGTCACGCAGGAGAACGTGGCCAAGAACGTCATGAGCGTCACGAACTCCTCGACCAACTTCGACCCGGCGTTTTGGCTGGACAGTGTCATGGGCAACCACTATTTCGTAGGGGTGACCTACCGTGAGCACGCCATCACCCGGCAGTCGCTGGAGAACACCCCAATCACGGGGGCCGGCGGGGGCAAGCCGATCCTGTTCCAGGACGTGGCTACCTTCCAGGAGGGCAAGGCCGCCGTGGAGGTCGCGCACCTGAACCTGGCGCGCATCTTCAACCTCTACGCCAATGTCTCGGGCCGGGACGTCGGAGCGGTCGCGGCGGACATCCAGGCGAAGCTATCCGCCTGGGGCAAGCCGACGGCCAGCGCCACCTCCAAGGTCCCCTCCTGGTCGGTGCCCGATCCGGACCGGCCCGGGCAGGTCCTCCCCGGTTACACCGTGCGCATGCGCGGCGAAGTGGCAAGCATGCAGGAGTCGTTCGCCAGCCTCAGCTCTGGGTTGCTGCTGGCGGCGGTCCTGATTTACCTGATCATGGTCGCTCAGTTCCGGTCGTTCCTCGATCCGTTCATCATCCTCTTCGCCGTGCCGCTGGGCATCCTCGGCGTTTTGCTCACCCTCTACCTGACGGACACGACGGTCAACGTGCAGTCCTTCCTGGGCGTAATCTTCATGGTGGGTATCGCGGTCTCCAACTCGATCCTGCTGGTGGAGTTCGCCAACCGCCTGCAAAGCGAGCAGGGGCTCCTGCCCCAAGAGGCGGCGGTCCAGGCGGCGGCGGTGCGGTTACGGCCGATCCTGATGACCTCGCTGGCGGCCGTGATCGGACTCCTGCCAATGGCCCTGCGGAGCGGCGAAGCCAACACGCCACTCGCCCGGGCTGTCAGCGGGGGCCTGTCGGTTTCCACCCTGCTTACCCTGTTCGTCGTGCCGTGCCTGTATGTGATCGTCAAGGGCGTCCGAGCGGCCCCCCGCGCCGTTGCCGCGCCAGCGGAGGACGGGCCATGACTGGAAACAGCGAGGGAGCTCTCCGGATCCTGGCCGGCGTTGGCCTCGTCGCCCTGGCCGTCTCGTTAGCCGGATGCGAGCGCCGGCCAGCGGCGAACGTGCAGGAAACCGCCAAAGGTCCCTCCCCTTCGGCCATGAGAGTCGACACGGTTCGGGTGGCGCGCGCAGACCTGCAACGCGTCTCGGAGGCCTTCCCGGCGGAGCTGATGCCCTACGAAACCACCGATCTCTATGCCAAGGTGGCGGGCTTCGTGAAAGAGATGCGCGTGGACTACGGCGATCGGGTGCACAAGGGGGACGTTCTCGCCCTCCTGTGGGTACCCGAGTTGGAGGTGGAACTCAAGCAGAAGGAGGCGCTGGTCCGGCAGGCGGAGGCCGAGGTCAAGCTGGCACGGGATACCATTGCGGCGGCCGAGGCCGACTACAAGCGGATGAAGAGTCAGTACGAGCGTCTGGCGCGGGTGGGGCGCAGCGGGGTGCTCGACAAGGAAGCCGTCGAAGAGACCCAGTACGGATTCGAGGCGAGCGCGGCCAAGCGCGACGTGGCCCGTGCCGACGTGGCCGTGAAGGAAGCGCGGCTTGGGGTGGCGCAAGAGAACCGAGACCTGGTGAAGACGCTCCTGCACTACACCCAGATCGAGGCCCCTTATGAGGCCGTGGTGACCCGGCGGCACCTGCACACCGGGGCCTTTCTCGACCCCAAGGTCGGCCAACAGCCGCTCCTCACGGTCGTCCGCACCGATGTCGTGCGCGTCGTCGTGGACGTGCCCGAGAAGGAGGTTCGCTACCTGGGCAAGGACACGACCGTCGTGGTGGACCTGGATGCCCTGCCCGAGAGGAAGTTCGCCTGGAAGATCACGCGGATGGCTCCGGTGCTCGGCTCGGGCAAGAAGGTTCGCGTGGAAGTGGACATCCCGAACTCCGACGGCTTACTCTACCCCGGCATGTACGGCCACGCCTCGGTCATCCTGGAGGACAAGCCCGCAGCGCTCACCGTTCCGGCGGACTGTCTGCACCGTGATGCGAAGGGGACCTTCCTCTGGCTTGTAGGGGATGGAAAAGCAGTGCAGCAGCGCATCACCGTGGGCTTCCAGGACGGCCGGAGGGTCCAGATTACCTCCGGGCTGAGCGGAACCGAGGAGGTGATCTGCGGCGGAACGCAACTCCTCCGGGAAGGGCAGGCAGTCCTGGCAAAGAGAAGGGATGCTGCGGCCAAACCCTAACGTGTCGGTGGTAAGCAAAGTTCTGCCGCGCACTTTTGTTCGCTTGGGGAATTCTCCCAGCGCGCCTATCAGGGCCAGTTTCGCTGACTTCTGGCATTCACGACTTTCGATAGAAAAGAACAGCGTAGCTCATCATGCCGGTACCGCTAATCGGGAGGGAAGGGATGTCCCCCACTCGCGGGTGCTGGGAAAGCACGTTCGTCTTCGTGGCTGTCCTCGGAATCGTTTTCGGCGGCAGATGGCGGCCCAGCGCCTTGGGGCAGGAGGAGGCGCCCCGTCCCACGCCCGTGAGCGAGGCACCGGGCATCGTGCCGTCCTCTGTCCCGCCCCTCGCGGCCGGCGCCAAACCATACCCCGTCAACCTGGCCACCGCCCTGCAACTCGGCAACGCCAACGCCCTCGATGTCGCCCTGGCCACCGAGCGCGTCCAAGTGGCGGCGGCGCAGTTGGAGCGGGCCCGCGTCCTCTGGTTGCCAACCCTCTACGTCGGCACGGACTATTTCCGGCACGATGGCCCGCTTCAGGATTCGCCGGGAAACGTCTTCGGCACCAGCAAGCAGTCGTTCATGGTAGGAGTGGGCGCCTCCGCGGTCTTCGCGGTCAGCGAGGCCCTGTTCGCCCCCTTGGCCGCTCGCCAGGTGTTGCGAGCCCGCCAAGCTACCGTGCAGGCTGCCGCCAACGATACTCTGTTGGCCGTGGCCGAGGCCTATTTCACGGTGCAGCAGGCCCGCGGCGAGCTGGCGGGGGCCGAGGACTCGGTCCGCCGGGCCGAGGATCTGCTGGGACGTACCGAGAAGCTGGCCCCCGGACTGCTACCGGCGCTGGAGATCACGCGGGCACGGACTGACCTGGCGCGGCGGCGGCAGCTCGTCCAGCTGGCCCAGGAGCGCTGGCGTCTCGCCAGTGCCGACTTAGTGCGGGTCTTGCGCCTGGACCCTGCGGTCGTGGTGCAACCGCTGGAACCGCCTCATTTACAGGTCCCCCTCGTCGATGCGGACAGGCCGATTGATGACCTGATCCCGGTGGGGCTGATGAACCGCCCGGAATTGGCCTCGCAGCGCGCCCTGGTGCAGGCAACGCTCCAGCTGCTGCGCCAGGAGCGCCTCCGGCCGTTGCTACCGAGCCTGCTGCTTCGCCCCGCCTCCACTCCAGTCACCGGCACCCTGAGCGCGGGTGTGTTCGGCGGGGGGCTGAATGGGTCGATGAATAACTTCAGTCTGCGTCAGGACTGGGACATCCAGGTGGTCTGGCAGCTGGAGAATCTCGGCTTTGGCAATCGGGGCCGCGTGCGCGAACGGGCGGCGGAAAACCGGGCCGCTCTGCTGGAGCTGTTCCGCGTCCAGGATCGGGTGGCAGCCGAGGTGGTGCAGGCCCACGCCCAGCTCCAGACCGCCACCACCCGAGCGCAAGACGCGGAGCAAGAGCTGCGGAATGCCCTGGAATCCGTCGAGCAGAACCTGGTCGGCTTAGGGCAGACCAAGCGAGCCGGGGATCTGATCCTGCTGGTGATCCGTCCTCAGGAAGTGGTCGCGGCTATCCAGGCCTTGAGCCAGGCGTATGCCGACTACTACGGCGCCATTGCGGATGCGAACCGGGCCCAATTCCGGCTCTACCGGGCGCTGGGAGAGCCTGCCCAGGCGTTACTCCACGATTCCCCTTGTAACACTGCTGTCCCGCCCCCAGCACCGCCTGACACTCCCGTCTCTGCCCCGTGCCCGCCTCCAGTCAGTTCGGGCAGCCGCTAGATCTGGTGCACGAGTGCCATGAGGAAGCTCCCGCGGGAGCGATTAGCGTACGGACAAACGACGTGTTGTTTTGACGTAGCCACAAGCGTCCTCGCTTGTGAGCTGGAGCAGCTCACAAGCGAGGACGCTTGTGGCTACGATCCGACAACAGGTCCCCTGATCCTGCACTAGACAAGCTCGGTTCCCGCACCCACAGCACCTACTTCCCGCTGACCTTGAAGTCGTCGAAGTACGTCTGGGCATCCGCCTTCGTCCACAGGCCGACCTTGCCCGCGTCCTTGATGCTGTCGTCCTTGACGTCCAGGTACTTCTTACCGTCCACGAAGCACTCGATGTGGTTCCCCTCCATCTTGATCTTCATTGTGTGCCACTCGTTGACGGGGACCTTCACTTCGTTGTCCTCGAACTCGGCGCTGCGCTTGCCGCCCGTTACCTTATAGACCCGGAAGTTGTCCTCTAGCGGGTTCATGCGAGCGACGTAGTAGTTGTTGGCGTCCTGGTAGCGCCAGACGATCCCGCCGCCCTGGTCCCTCTTGCCGGCGATGGCCTTGAAGGCAACGCTGACCTCGACGTCCTTGTACTTGGTATCCTCGGCCACGCAGAGGCTAAACAGGCCACTGGGGCCCTCCGCAGATGTCTGGGCCAAGACGTAACCCTTCTTCGAAGGCGCCGTCTTGTCCGCGACCACTTTCCAGACGCTCCCTTCGCCCTTGCCAGTCTTGTCGGCCTTCCACCCCGAGGGGACCTTGCCCACGTCGTCTTTGCTGAGCTGGAAGCTGCGGTCATCGGCAGCTAGCAGCAGCGAGGTGTACAGCAGCGCCGCCAGCGCCGCCACCATGATGTTGACCCGCCGCATCGTTCGGTCTCCTTGAAACAGAGGGAACAGCGAAACCGGCACCCACACTAACCTTCGTCGCCGGTAGCCGCCGGCACGACCTCGTAACCTTCCGACTGTAGGCCGCGTTCGAGGCTGCGCAGTACTTTCCGCTCGTCTTCAACAACCAGGATGCGCGACCCGGCCCACCTCCTGCGCTTATTGTGCTGCGGCGCGCCCGCGGGGGGAAGCCCTTGACCGGATTAAAAATGCTCAACCTCTGGTAACTCGCATCCTCGCATCCTGCCTGGAAGATTTCCCTTGGCGTGCCCGTCTCGGGGCCCTATGATGTCGGAAGTCGATATCGGAGTCAAACAGTATGGCTCACGACCCCGTAACTCGCCACTTTTTCAATGGCTTCATTCGCCTGCACATTCTGTACCACGCGGCGAAGGCGCCGACCTACGGCGCGGAGATTACCGAGGAGTTGGTCCGGCACGGCTACCGCTTGAGCCAAGGCACGCTCTACCCGACCCTCCACCTGTTGGAGCAGCTAGGCTATCTGCGGAGCCGGACCGAAGTGGTTCAGGGCAAGCGGCGCAAATACTACCACGCCACGCCGGCGGGCCGGAGGGTCCTCGAAGAAGCACGCCGGAAACTTCAGGAACTCGTGGCCGAGGTCATCGAGGACCACGACCAGCCGTTCCAAACGATTCGGGAGAAGCGTCGCCAACGCTAACCACGTTTGAGGAGGGTGAGTCATGGAACGTGATCGCAGACGATTTCTCGTGTCCGCCGCGGCCCTCGGCACGACCGGGCTGGTTGTGCCGGCGTCCCCGGTCTTCGCGGACGAACAAGACAAACGGGTCCAACAGAAGCCGGATGACAAAAAGGACAAGCCCGACGAGGAAGTCGGCGCCACGGAAGACCTCATGCGCGAGCACGGCGTACTCAACCGCATCCTGCTGATCTACGAGGAAGGACTGCGCCGCCTGCGCGTCCGTGAGGAGGTCGCGCCCGAAGTCTTTCAGAGACCGGCGACCCTGGTCCGCAAGTTCGTCGAGGACTATCACGAGAAGCTCGAAGAGAATTTCCTCTTCCCCGAGTTCGAGAAGCAAAAGAAGCTGGTGGACCTTGTCCAGACCCTGCGGCGGCAGCACGAGGCTGGCCGGGCCGTGACCGATGTGGTCCTGCGCAACGCGGGGGCTGACCGGTTCGGCAAGCCCGAGGCGCGGCAGGAACTGGTCCGGGCCGTCGAGGCGTTCCTCCGCATGTACCGCCCACACGAGGCGCGCGAGGACACAGTGCTCTTCCCGACCTTCCGCAAGATCGTGCCCGCCAAGCGGTTGGCGGAGCTGGGTGAGCAGTTCGAGAAGGAAGAGGACCGACTGTTCGGCGACGAGGGATTCGAGAAGACGGTGGACCAGGTGGCCGCCATCGAGAAGCAGCTCGGCATCTACGATCTCAACCAGTTCACGCCGAAGCTACCCCTGAGGTAACCCGCAGTCCGGCGCGACAG
>JBGQLF010000346.1:0-8586 GCA_041499985.1 Gemmataceae bacterium | reverse complement strand
TGAAGGCCGCGCTCACCGTGTCCCTGGAGCCCAACCGCGTGAATAGCTTGCTGATCCGCGCCGTGAATGAAGAATCTGTGGAGGCAGAAAGTCCTGTAACTCTGACCCACGTGCACTCGCCGGCGCGCCTCGTCGTGGTGAAGCCGCCCGCGGAAGTCCAGGACGCCAAGCTCAAGCTGACAGGGTACATCACGTTCCAGGATGGCGGCGAGGAGCTGCTCGCGGACCCAAAAATTCGTCGCATTCGCGTGTATGTCAATGGCTTCCAGCAGCGCCCGACCGACCTTCAGCCGCGGATCGGTACTAGCACACAGCGCCGCTTCACGACCGAGGTCGTCCTCAACCAGCAAGCCAACAATCTGATCGAAGTGGAATGCCCGGATTTGCCGGTGCAGGCCGAGCGTAAACAGGAATTTACCGTCCAGTGTAAGCGTCCCCAACAGCCGCGGGCGCTGCACCTCCTGGTAGTGGGGGTCGACGTGGGGAAGGAAATCAAGATTCCCAAGGAACGCGAAACGCTGCGTGCCAGGTTGGCGGAGCAGGTGTTCAAGGCCCTCCAGACCAATGAAGGTGGCGGCGGCGGCGTGCGCAGCGCGGTCTTCGATCGCGTCCTCATGCATCCGTCCAACTCCCCCGACCAGAAGGGGCAGCTCTTGATCGGTTACGTCACGCCCGGCAACGTCCGCAGTGGTTTGGCCAGTATTGCCAAGAAGGGATCCCCCAGCGATGTCGTGCTGATTTACTGGCTTGGCAAAGACGCCGTGTACGAAGGCGGGGAATGGTACCTGCCAACCAGTGAGCGCTGGCCTGGCTCGAAGCTGAGCGAGACGGCTCTGCCACTGAAGGAACTGCTCGACACGCAGAACGACTTGCTCGGAGCCCGCGTCGTGTTGCTGGACGTGGCCTCGCCGGCGGCGCCGCAGGAGACGGTGACCTTCGATTGGACCGCGACGCGGAGTGCGCTGCTGCGCTACGCCTGGTCGAAAGAGGAACTTCCCGTGCCGGGGCTGCTGCGGGCCCTGGAGCAGGCGGCGTTGGCCAGCCCAAGGACCTCCCTCCAGTCCGTGGCCCAGACCGCCGAGCGCTTCCGCACGCGCTATCCCGATCCCCTGCCCTTCCTGACGCACAATGTGCAACTGCTTTCGCCGCTGGGGAACCTGGTGGTTAGTCAAAAGCCCACCATCGAAGCCCGGTGAGCGCGAGCCAAGCTCCCGCGTGGGCCTGGTTCCTCGGGATCCTTTTTCCCACGCTCTGCGCCTGGGAAGTAGGAGCCGCCCTGGCGTGATCGGGGAGGACTTTACCTAAGCATCAAATGGCTTTTCGCGGGGTTTCCGTTAACAATCACACGCGACCTGAGCCCGACGCGCCAGCGAGGAGTCCACTCGTCCCTCGCTAGTGGATTATCCACAGACCAGGTTTTGCATCGTGGGATAGGATTCCGATCCTGTCGGACGCTCCGACAGGATCGGAATCCTATCCCACGAAAACAGGTCCCCGGATCCTGCACTAGCGCGTCGGGCTCAGGTCGCATCGGAAAGCCCCTTTTTGCCCAACTTGCCTGGATGGTAATTCCCACGTCTTTAGAACTTCCGTTACCGCTTTGGCACCTGCTTGCGCCATCCTTCTTTTTCGGTGCATTCCCACCCGCTCCTACGACGATTAAGGAAATAACCTTAGGGGTTTTGTGCTTTCTCGCTGCTCCGCGCGCCTGGGGTAAACGCGGCGCCCGCGCTCATCCCGAGCATTGGAATCTCCACTATCCTGCCGGGCGAGTGTCCCTCGGAAACAAGTGGAACTACCGATGCATCGCAGACGCGTGGTTCAACTAACCGTCATGGAAACTTCTTCGAGGCCGAAGGATCGGTCCTTCGGGGAGTGCAAGGAGGCGATTATGCGACTTGGCTGTTTTGGGAAACGCACCTGGCTGTGGGCTTTCTGCGCCGGGGTTGGACTGGGATTCTCGACTACGGCCGCCCACGGGCAAATCTTCCATCGGGGCGACAGTGCCTGCCCGCCGCCGCCGTGTCCCACGCCGGGATACACGATGCCTGTGCCCACACCACCGCCCACTGCTGGCGCGCCCACTCCGGGAGCGCCCAGCCCCAGTGCGCCCACGCCGCCGATGCCGCAAACCCCGGGCACGGATTTTTCCGCGTCGGCGGCCGAGAGTGCACAGGCCCGCGGCGGCGATACGGCCTCGTTTGCACCAAACATCTTCGGTGATTTTCAGGGCGGCAGCATGTTCGTCCGCCGTCGTGGTGCCACCGTGGGCGTTCGGGAGCTCTTGAGTGGAAGAGGCCCATTCAAGATCGCGGACAATGAAAGTCCCCGCCCGCAGAATCGCCTCTTCTTCGACTACAACTACTACAATAATGCCAATATCACTGTGCCAGGCTTGTCCCAGTCGGACGTGCATCGTGAAGTCTTCGGTTTTGAGAAAACCTTCCTGGACGGCAACGCCTCCTTCGGCCTGCGGGCTCCCCTCATTCAGGTAACCGGTGACGGCAGCGTCCGCAGCTCTGATTTTGGCGACCTCAGCATCGTCCTGAAGTATGCCTGGATCAATGACTGCGCAACCGGCAACGTCCTGTCCTCAGGCCTGGTGGTGACAACCCCGACCGGCCCAGACTTGAACACCGTGGACGGCAACATCCATCCGACCTTGCTGCAACCGTTCGTCGGCGTCATTTGGGGCATGGATAACTTCTATGTGCAGGGGTTTTCCTCGGTATGCGTTCCCACGGATAGCCGTGACGTGACCTTGTTCTTGAACGACGTGGCTGTCAGCTATCGGCTCTACTGCAACCGTGGTTCGGACCAGCTGGTGACCTCGGTCACGCCGAGTTTCGAAGTGCACGTCACAACACCCCTGACCCATCGGAATGCGGATGCAGTGATCTTCATCCCGGATGTGGTGGTCCTGACCGGCGGTGTTCACGTGGGCTTGGGCCACCGCTCAACCCTCTCGCTCGGCGTGGGTACTCCCATCACAGGCCCCAGGCCGTTTGATGTCGAGGGCCTGGCTCAGTTGAACTTCCGGTTCTAAGGTGGCAAACCTGGCAGGAGAGCGGACCCCTGCCGGCTCGTCCGGCAGGTGAAGCAGTACTGAAGCTAACAGGCCCATCTCTAGCCGCCGAACTCCTTCACCGGCCGGACAAGCCGGCAGGGGTCGAACGGACAAGAAGACTGCCCTGCTAGCCGCCGAACTCCTTTACCTGCCGGACAAGCCGGCAGGGGTCGTCCTACAGCTAGGTTTGCCACTGTAGTTTTTTTGTCTTGGGAACCGAGTGACTCACGGGCGGGACAAAGTCTGGGTGACGGCTGGCGCGGCGTCGAGCCTTCGTAATTCTTCGCGTGCCTGCAAGTACCCTGGATGCCGGACCAAGAGGAGCCGGTATTCCATGATGGCTTCGTCGCGCCGGCCGAGCAGCGCCAAGGACTTCGCCAAGGTAAAGTGAGTCTCCACCCAATCGGGTTTGCGCGCGAGCACACTTCGCGCTACCTTCACCGCTTCCTCCAGACGTTGTAGCCGCCCCAGGGTAACGGCTAGTGCCGAGGCCGCCATCAAGTGACTGTCGTCGTCCCCGTGCCAGTCCGCGTGGAGGGCAGTACCCAACCAGTTGACGGCCTCGGGGAGCTGCTCGTGCAGGATAGCGAGGTAACCGAGCTGGGCAAGGGCCGGGGCAAGACCGGGGTACAGTTTGAGAGCGGTCAAGGCGTACAGCCCGGTCCGTGCGGTGTCACCGAGGACGAGAGCGGCATGGCCCGCTTCGGTATAGAAGTACGCGTTCGCTGGGTCCGCGGCGAGCGCCGCGTCGAACTGGACGAACGCTTCCGCCGGCGAAGCGAGGCCTTCCCGAGCCAGTTGTCCCAGGACCTGTCCCAGGCTCACCCGGTTGTACAGGTTCCCCGGCACCAGCTCGACCGCTCGCTCCAGCGCTTGCCGCGCGTGGGCGAGCAGCTGCCCTCGCTGGGCCTTCTCCGGCGCCTGGGCGGCGCCAAGCATTGCCGCGGCTCCGAGCTTTTGCCAGTACAGCTCGTTCCCTGGATCCAAGGTAAGCGCGCGTTCATAGCGAACCAGCGCCTGGTGCGGATTCTCCTCCAGTGAACGGTCCCCCGTATGGCAAATCCAGCTTGCCTGCATGGGACGAAGGATACCCAAAACGGCCAGAGTGATCGCCCCCGCCCAGATCCCCAGCTGCACGGTGCGCCGCTGCCAAGGAAAGATTGCCGGGCCGCCGCGCTCTCTGTCAGCGCAGGCCGGGCGCGTCCTCCCGCCGCCGGCCTGAGGAAGCGATCGCTCGACCAGCTCCAGACGCATCACGCCCAGGGCAGCCAGAATGGGAAACAAGAGGATCCAGAGACAGCCGGGCAGCGCACCCAGAGCCACCGGCGCTTGCCCGCGCCAGAAATTATCGGCAAAAACCAGCGTCGCCAGAAGGTTAGCCATGAAGAGCGCGTTCTTGAATCCAGGATAGCAGGCGCCGGTCGCCCCGGGCTCGGAGCCAGCTTCGGGTGCTCCCAACCGAGAAAGCACGGCCGCAAAGGTAACAAACAGAGTGCCACACCCAGCCACCGTGAAGCTAAACAGGTTCTGGAGGTAGAAGCCGACGATTCCGGCGCTGATCGCGACCAGCCACCGTTTTCCCTCCGGACTGGACTGGCGCCAGGCCCGTGCGCCGCTGACGACGAGTCCTCCCGTGAGAATCACGACCGCCAGGGCACCGAGAAGGCCTTGCGTGGCCAGGATATGGATCGCCTCATTATGAGCCTTGGCGGGCGTTGCGCCCCATTCGCTCTGCCAGTACTCTACCGTGCGCTTCGGCTCGAAGGCGAGTTGGAAGGTGTCGAGGCCGCAACCGAAGACGGGATGATCCCGGAAGATCTCCAGCCCGGCACGCCAGATGTGCCGCCGGCTGGCCGCATCGCCCAGGTGGCGCAAGCGTTCGGCAAGACTTTCCAGGAGGACCGATCTGCCTGGGACAGCCTGGCTGGCGAGCAGAATACCGAGGCCGGCGAGCAGCACAACCCCGGCCAGAAGTACCAGGACACTCCAACGACAGCGCCTTCCCGGGGGCAGCCAACCGAGGACCAGGAGGACCGTCGTGCCGGCGAAAGCAAGCCAGGCTCCGCGCGAAAGCGACAGGAGAATGCCAAGGCACGCGAGGCTGCCAACGAGCACAAGGACGACAAGAGCCAGGCGCTGCCGCTGGCGCGCCGCCTCCCAGGCATAGTAAGCGGTGATCGGAAAGGTCATGACGAGGTAGGCCGCCAGAAAGTTCGGATGTCCCAGGGTCGAACCCGGTCGGAGGTAAGCCCCGAAGCGCGCCCCATTATCCCAGGGAATGGGATCGAGCTGAGCGACCTGGACGACGGCATACGCGCAGGTGCATGCCGTCCCGAGGACCGAAGCGCCGAGCAAGCAGCGGAAGCCGTCCCGAGTCGCGCCCCAGGTCCGGGTGGCAAAGAAAAGGATCGTATAGCCCGCCACGGTGCACAGCCCAGCGTAGCTCTCGTGGGCGCCCTGGAACGATGTTCGCGGGCTGAGAGAAGTCACCGTGGAAGCGATCGCGGAGACCAGAAACAGGACCATACCCAGCGCAATCGGTTCGCGCCAGAGTGAGCGCCAAGCTTCCCGGCAGGATGTCCGCCACCACTGCTCTTCAGACAGCCTGAGCACGCGGCCGACCCCGCCCGAGAGCGCCAGAGCTGCCAGAACGATCGCCACCAGGCAGAGGACCGCGACTTTGCAAGATTCGAACGCTTCGACCGTGTTCCGGCAAAAGGCAACCGGCGACAACACCAGGTGGAGCAGCAACAACCACCAGCCGACCGTCTCGGGAACACGTCCCGCAACGGACCATGCACTCCGGATGGGGAAGACATCTCGGCGGAAGGGAGGTTGCTCGGGCTGTGGATGGGTATGGTCGTATCGCCCCATGGGGGGCGGTACATAACCTACTCACTCCAACGATGTCAAGAGCAGGAAAAGCGGAGCTATGGGATGGAAGCCCTTTGCTGGCTGGGCCAAACACGATGAACTCGAAACCGCCTTGCGTCGCGCACGAACGGTCTGACACCGGCGCCTTGGCCTGATTCAGGATGGAAGACCGCCACGTAGCTGAGCTCCAAAGTTGCGTGGGAGGGAGGACGCACGCGTGGTACGATACCTTCTGGCGCTGCTAAGAAGGCAGCAACTCCCTGGTCTGCCGGCGGCATCAAGGCAGGAGGCGGCCCTTGTTGATCCGGAGTCATCGCCAGGAAGCACTGTCCAGGGCCTATGTGCGAGCCATTGCGGCTCAGGCGGGTGTCATTTGCAGCGAGCCCGAATCCGTAATCCCTGGATCGATCCCCGCGTCGTGCAAGTGCGCTCCGCGGATGCCCAAGCTTACTTGCTTCTGCACGGATGGAAGCAACTGCCTACCGAACAACCCAACCTGCTCCCCTTCGAAGGGCCATCCGGCGGTGAAGAGATCCCGATGGTACAGGTGCCGATGTTGGAGCAAGCACGCGACTACCCGCAACGGGTCATTGAGCTGCTTACGGACTTGGCGCTCGCCGAAGGCCGGTATGCTGTCGATGTCCTCAATGACCTTCTCCAGCAGTCGCGCATCAGCGCGGCTAGCGTCAACGGACCCGACCCAGCAGGACAAGCCGAACCCGTGAGACCTTGAGCCAACGACAAGAGCAAGTATGTCACCGACCATTCAGCAACTTGAAGCGCGCCTGGCACAGGTTGAGAAGGAACTCGCCCAGATCAAAGCCGCTTTGGCCGAAAAACGGCCGGAGCCTTGGTACCGGCAAATTGTGGGCGATTTTGCCGGGGACAAGGCCTATGTCGAGATTGTACGCCTTGGCAGACTCATCCGCCGCGGCAAACTCAAAGGCTGATCCGCCGTGCCTGTCGTGCTCGACACCGATCACCTGTCCGTTCTACAATGGCAGGAGCAGCCAGCCTGCGACCGACTATTGGCGCGCCTTGGCCGGCTCGCGCCGGATGATATCGCGACCAGCATCATCAGCTTTCACGAACAGGTCCAGGGGTGGCTGGCTTACCTGAGTCGTGCCCGAAAGCCCGGCCACTTGGTCCTGGCCTACGCCAAGCTCGAAGCCCTCTGGCGTTCCTTCCTCAAGATGAATGTGCTTTCCTTCACGGACGAGGCCCAGGAGCGTGTCGAAACGCTTCGCCGGCAGTGTCCCCGGTTGCAGACCATGGACCTGCGCATCGCCAGCATCGCCCTGGCCACCAACTCAACCCTGCTGAGTCGCAATCTGCGCGATTTTCGCCGCGTGCCCGGACTCACCGTCGAGGATTGGACGACGTGACCGTAGTCCAATGCTGCACTCGTTATCCTGGATGATCCCATCCGGGTTCGGGAGAGTCCAATCCAGACACACGTTGGGCTCGCCAGGCTTTTGAGGCTCCCGTTCATCCCCCTTTTCGATGGCATCGCGAGGAATTGTCGGTATCATGGCGGGCATGCCTGTGTGCCACGAGGAGCTGCCGCGCGTGAACCCAACGTCCCAGAGCCTGCTCGACCGACTGAAACAGCCGCAACCGGATGCGGCGGATTGGCGGCGCTTGCACGACCTGTATCAGCCGCTCATTCGCCAATGGCTCGCCCGTATCTCTGGCCTGGGCGACGAGGCCGACGACCTGGCCCAGGAAGTGCTCGTCGTCGTGGTCCGCGAATTGCCCAAGTTCGAGCGGCGGCGTGAGGGATCGTTTCGGGCCTGGTTGCGACAGATCATGGTAAACCGGGTGCGTACCTTCCGGAAGCTCCAGCAACGACGGCCGCGCACCGGGCTGGATAGCGATGGGGAGGACTTCCTCGCCCGTCTGGAAGACCCCGCCAGCGATCTGTCCCGGCAGTGGGATCGCGAGCATGACCGGCACGTGTTCCAGAAACTGCTCGATACCGTCCGGGGCGACTTCGAGCAGGCCACCTGGGAGGCGTTCCAGCGTTTCGCGGTCGAAGGCCGGCCGGCGGCGCAAGTGGCCAAGGAACTGGGCGTTTCCGAGAACGCCGTGTTGCAGGCCAAGTCGCACATCCTCAAGCGGTTGCGCGCGGAGGCCGGCGACTTCCTGGATTAGCACCGGTTTTCGTGACAGGTCCGGCCCGGTTTGGGACTGTAGGAGATAGCGGCTGTGACGTGCCTGTGGTGCGTTGCTCCGACGAACCTGCCAGGGAGGCTCTCTATGGATGCCCGTTCCGGCACGGTCTGCCCGAAGCCCGACGCGCTGCAAGCTTTCGGCCTGGGGAAGCTCGATGACGCTTCTGCCGAGGCGGTCGTGAAGCATCTCGAGGCCTGTGGCAGCTGCCGCCAATTCGTGGCCGAGATTTCGGGCGATAGTTTCCTCGCTCGACTGTGGGACGCCCAGGGCCGGTCTGTCACCCCGGCGCCGGCCAAAGGGCTGTCCGGCGTGGCGGGCGACGCTGCGAAGCCGGCCGCGATCGCTGAACTGCCAGCGGAGCTGGCCAGCCACCCAGATTACACGATCCTGCGCGAGTTGGGCCGGGGCGGCATGGGCGTTGTCTACCTGGCTAAGAACCGGCTCATGGATCGCCTAGGAGTCCGTCCGAG
>JBGQLF010000345.1:0-8587 GCA_041499985.1 Gemmataceae bacterium | reverse complement strand
GGCAAGGCATCATAGTTCTTGGGCACGAACAGCTGGCGAAAAGCAGCGAACCCCTCGGGAGTCAGTAGAAGGTCCACATCGTTCGTGGCGCGCCGATGGCCGTGGGCGAAGACCGCCATGCCCCCCACGAGCGCATAGGGAATCTTGGCTTTTTCCAGCCTCTTGGCGACT
This sequence comes from Gemmataceae bacterium, assembly GCA_041499985.1. Taxonomy (GTDB): domain Bacteria; phylum Planctomycetota; class Planctomycetia; order Gemmatales; family Gemmataceae; genus JBGQLF01. Next base: position 8,416 of record JBGQLF010000345.1, on the reverse strand, counting down.
TGGCGGGCCGATTTGTGGACAGGTCCTTTGCCTTCAAAAAACTTGCTCAGCTCGCGCAGTCCTTTCGAGAAACTGAACGGTTTTGGTGGTCCCGTGAGCGAACTGCCTTCTGGGAGATAACGAGACATCGGCTCCTGCCTCCCTTCACTGTGGTCGATCCAGCGGCGCAAAGAGCGTGGCGATGCTCAGTCGGAAGCCCGGCACTATCTCTCCGCCGTTGAGTTCGTCTGCGTCCGTCAAGATGCGGACCTGCGTTGGCGAGTCGAAAACATAGATTCGCCGGTGGCGCGGAAAAACTACCCACACGAGTTCGACCCCGGCGTTAAAATATTCGTCGATCTTGTCAAGCAGCTCTTCCGCCAGGTCGGTTGGGCTGATCACCTCCACCGCCAGGTTCGGCACCACCTGCCAGGCCGCTGATTCTTCGCCTCGGAGGGTCGGGTTCGGCCAACGATCGTAGGCAACAAAGGCAATAGCGGGACGCCGCTGCGGGCGACTGGCAGCCCAGCGGAAGAGCACTTCGACAGCGACTATTCCCAATTGGTGCTGAACCGCGAACGGTCCCAAATACTGAGCCAGCACGGAAGCAACCAGTCCTGCCAAGGTACTCGTGGGGGGAATCTCCCGCTGTTGGCCATCAATGACTTCGTACAGCGACTCCGACTCCATCAGAATCACCTGCGTAGGCTCAGGTAGCACTCCCGTGGCTGTGGCCATCTTCTTCCTCCATTTCGTCAGAACAGCTCTTTGATCGCCTGCACCCCGTAATCCACCAGCGGCAGCGGCCGATTCTGCGGCCCCGGCAATTCGCGATGCGGGTCCAGCCCCACTCCCTGGTAGATCGTCGCCGCCACCTCACCGGGCGTGACCGGCCGGGTCTGCGGCACATAACCCAGCTCATCGGATTCGCCGATGACGCGCCCGCCCTGAATGGGACCGCCGCCTATCAGAATCGTCCACACGCCCGGGTGGTGATCGCGGCCGCCCGCGGGATTGATCTTCGGCGTTCGGCCAAACTCGCCCATCGCCGTCACGATGGTCGTCTCCAGCAAGCCACGCTCGCTCAGGTCTTCCAGGAGCGCGCTGTACGCCTGGTCGAAGTTCGGCGCCACCTGCTTGGCCATTTCGTTGATGTCGGTGAACGGCCGCGAACCGTGAATGTCCCAGGTGACCTCGTCGAAGACCGTCTCAAACATATTGATCGTCACGAAACGCACGCCGCGCTCGATCAGCCGCCGTGCCAGCAGACAGCTCTGGCCAAAGCGTGTCCGGCCGTAACGGTCGCGGTTGATGGCCGGCTCCTTCTCCAGAGCAAAGGCTTCACGGGCTTGCGGACTCGACATCAACCGATAGGCCAGGTTGAAATTCTCGTCGAGCTGCTTGGCCTGGGCATTCTTCTCAAAGGCGGCCAGCGAGCCTTCGACGGCGTCGCGCAGCTTTTGCCGGCGCTCGGCCCGCACGGCCGAGATGTATTCGGGCGGCAACAGGTCCGGCACGGTAAATTTCGGCTCGGACGGGTCGGCGTTGAGCACGAATGGGTCGTATTGCTTGCCGAGGTAGCCAGCGTTTTGGCCATGCGGCAGATTGCCGCCGGTGCGGCCGATGGGGCGCGGCATCAGGACGTGCGCCGGGACTTCGCCGCGCTGGCCCTTCGCATAACCCAACACGCAACCGGCATGCGGATGTTCGATCCCGCCGGTGAACAGGCGACCGGTCTGCATCATCTGATGGCCGGTGTCGTGAACCGCGGTGGCCGTGTGATACACCGTGCGAATGAGCGAGAATTTATCGGCGTGCTGGGCCATGCGCGGGAAGATCTCCGTGATCTGCATGCCCGGCACGTTGGTGGCAATCGGCTGGAACGGACCCCGAACCTCGGCGGGCGCTTGCGGTTTGGGGTCCCACGTGTCGATATGGCTGGGGCCACCGACAAGAAACAGCATGATGCAGTTGATGTCGCGGTCCTGGACGGTCCCGTCCGCCTTGGACGCCATCCAGGACGGCAGCGTAAGCCCGAGGGTGGCGATGGAACCGGCGTGGAGAAAATCCCGCCGCGTGAGGCCATCACAGAACGAGACCGAGCGATCGGCGTCCAAGCGTAACATGCGATGTTCTCCCAAAGGGACCGTAGGCGGGCAGCAGTGGAGCTAACTTGGCTTGATTATTGAAACTAGCGACCACGGCAGAGCCGGTCAACGAGAAAGCGAAGTTTCCGCTGCGTCGCCAGGCGTTTTTTTCATTGACCAGGCTGCGCCGCGGCCTTATTCTTAAACATTGAGCAAGTATTGTGCCCGCGGAACCTTGCGGTGGCCCGAGTCCTTCATGTCCAATCCTGTGCGCCGAAGCGAGTACGGCCTGCTCGGGGCCGATTGGAAGATCGCATCGCCTTGCCGCATTCGCCTTGTTGAAGTACGGCCTGTCCACATAGCAGTGGGGCAGTGTAGTAGGCTCCTTTGATTCATGAAAGGGTGTGCAATGTCTCGATCCTGCTTGACCCAGCCACGGCGTGGCTTCACGCTCATCGAGTTGTTGGTGGTGATCGCCATCATCGCCGTCCTCATCGGTTTGCTGCTGCCGGCCGTGCAGAAAGTCCGGGAGGCCAGTCGACGCACGCAATGCATCAACAACCTCCGCCAGATCGGCCTGTCTACGCACAATTTGCACGACCGATACCAGCGGCTGCCTCCGCTGTTCGGTCGGTTGGGTGGCATAGAAGGTTCAGTCTTTGTTCACCTGTTGCCGTACCTGGACGCCAAGATTGTGCATGACCAATTCCCTACTGTGACGGATCTCAAGCCGCAGGGCGATCAGTGGATTAACCACACGACTGGATTGTTAAACACTCTGCCACCCACTCTGCCCGCCATCGCTACCAATTCCGACACCAACCGGGTGTTAACCCTTCTCTGCCCCAGCGACATCACAGCCAGCCAGGGGCAAGTGACGGTGACGATTCCCCAGGGGAGCCTGGCTCTGGGAGCGGGGAGCTATGGCGCTAACGCCTTGGTTTTTGGCGACCCCACCATGCCCGTGACCTCCGGCACTGCGTTCTTCAATAATTTCCTGCAAGGCAACCGGAAAAACTTCGCGGACAGCTTCTCGGACGGCGTCTCGACAACAATACTGTTCACCGAGCGCTTTGCCAGCTGCGGCAACAGTGGGGGGACCACTTGGGTGCTCCCACCGTCGCTACCAAGACCCTTAGGCAACAACACGGCGCAGCTGGCCACCAGCCTAGTTGCGCAAAATTTTGGAGCTGTCGTCGGATACCGTCCCCACGTGAATGGTAACTACGCCGACACGGAGGGGCCTTATGCGGGGGGCTCCTCGACCTGGAATGGGCCCTGCACTGATTTCTTCCGCCCCTACTCGAGCCATGTCGGAGTGATTAATGTCTGCATGGCGGACGGCAGCGTGCGCTCGGTTGGCACGGTCCTCGCACTGACCTGGAACCGTGCCCTAACACCGGCGGAGGGAGCTCCGCTGGGCAGGGATTGGGACGATAATTAACTCCGTTCTTAAAGCTGAGCACGGGTCGCTCACGGCTTCACAGCCTCGTGGCACGCCCCTGTCCAGAAGGGCAGGGGCTTTTTCATGGCCGCGTTGTCCAGTCCATTTTTCGCTTGCAAGCCTTGCGCCGCGGCCATAGTGTAGAGAGAAATGCATCGGCACGCAGAGGTTCGTGCCTCTCTTGATCACCAGGACCGCGCCCTGTGCAGGCTGTTTCTGCGGTCGCCCAGCTGCATCGAGTGCTGTCCTCGCAACTCTTTGCGCCGCGTTGCTCCTCAACCGACCGGAGACGTTCTTCCATGGCTAAGACCCGCGGAGACTTCACTGAGATCCTCATTCGTAAGCAAATCCTGGCCCCAGACCAGATCCAGGAAGCACGCAATGTGCAACAACAGACGGGCGCCAAGCTCCAGGAAACGCTCGTCAAGCTCGGCTACGCTTCCATGGAAGAGGTGATGAGCGCCATTGCCGAATTCCACGGCCTGCAATTCGTCAACCTCACCGAAGTGACCATCCCGGCCTCGGTGATCGAACTGGTGCCTGAATCGGTGGCGCGCGAAAACGTCGTCCTGCCCATGTCGCAGGACAACGGCGCCTTGCGGATCATCATGAGCGATCCCACCGACTTCGATACGGTGCAGAAACTTCAGTTCATCTTGAACAAAGATATACAGCCGGTCCTGGCGCCCAAGGAACAGATCATCGAGGCGATCAACCGCCATTACGGCCAGACCGAAACGGAGTCCGTGGACTCGATGCTCCAGGAATTCACCGACACCGCCATCGACTTCACGGAAACCGAGTCCGCCGCTGCCGCCATGGGCGACGAGAGCGATGCCCCCGTGGTCAAGCTGGTCAACCTGATCATCCAGGAAGCGATCAGCCTTCGGGCCAGCGACATCCATATCGAGCCGTTTGCCGACCGGGTCCGGGTTCGCTATCGGATTGACGGCGTGTTGGTGGAACGCGATAGTCCACCGCGCCGCCTGCTGGCGCCGATCCTGTCGCGTATCAAAATCATGGCCTCGATCGACATCGCGGAGAAGCGCCGCCCACAGGACGGCCGTATCAAGATGAACGTCCAGGGCAAACACTTCGACCTGCGCGTGAGCGTGCTACCAACCAACCACGGCGGCTCGGCCGTGATGCGCATCCTGGACCGCGGCAGCATCCAGATGAACATCCGGCAACTTGGTTTCGGCGAGGAGGATTACCAGCGCTTTCAGGGCATCATCAAGCGGCCCAATGGTATCTTCCTGGTAACAGGGCCGACAGGATCCGGCAAAACGACGACGCTGTACGCGGCCTTGAATGAGATCAATCGACCTGATCGAAAGATCATTACCGCGGAAGATCCCGTGGAGTATTACCTGCCGGGAGTCAACCAGGTCGAGGTGAAACATCAGATCGGCCTCGACTTCGCGCGCATCATTCGCGCCATGTTGCGTCAAGCGCCGAACATCATTCTGGTCGGTGAAATCCGCGATCACGAAACGGCGGAGATCGCCATTCAGGCCTCTCTGACCGGACACTTGGTTTTCAGTACGCTACATACGAACGATGCGCCTAGCGCTATTACACGAATGGTCGATATCGGCGTGCAGCCCTTCCTGGTGGCCTCCAGTGTGATCGCCATCATGGCGCAGCGCCTGGTGCGCGTTGTGTGCCCCAAATGCAAGGAGCCGGACCACCCCCCTGTCGCGGAAATCAAGGCGGCCGGATTCTCCGCCGACCAGGTCGCCAAGGCTACCTTCATGCGAGGCCGGGGCTGCAACCATTGCCATCACACCGGCTACCGTGGTCGGCTGGGCATCTTCGAGATGATGAAGATGAACTCCGGCATCCGCGAGATGACCTTCAACCGCGAACCGACGCAATCGATTCGCCGGCAGGCTCGTCTGCTGGGCATGCGCACACTGCTGGAAGATGGTTTGAATAAAGCAGTTAACGGCGTGACGACGCTCGAGGAAGTGCTGAGCATCTGTCATCATGAGATGGGGGGTGGCTAAGCCTTCGGCAATAGCGCCGGGGCGGTGGAGACTGGCCCTCGCCGCATGGAGCGTAGGACGGATTTCAATCCGTCCGGCAGAGAAGGACGGATTGAAATCCGTCCTACGATGGAACGGCACGCGCGCCCCTCGCACAACTCGGTGGGGAGGCCAGTGCCGGTCAGCTTGCGGAGTCCTTCGGCGGGGTTTGAGCGGAGCGTGACCGATCGATGCGTCGTTCGCTGCTGGTGTAAGTTGTACTTTTTTTGTGCGGTTCCATTGACTGCCCCAACTCAGACGGAATAATGCTGACAAGGTGAATTTGCCCATCTGGTTGCTTTTTGCACCTCGTTGGGTGGCTACGCCCTTCGAAGACTTAGGGCATGCCACCCGAACACGTCCGGCTGACGCAGTCTGAGGGAGGGCCCGTCCAATCGGGAGGTCTGAGTGGCAGGATCCACGGTTCTCATCGACAAGTTGTTGGCGACAGTGGTCCAGCTCAAGGCGAGCGATTTGCACATCTCCGTGGGGCAGCCCCCGGTCATTCGCCATCATGGGCGCATGCGCCGGCTCGATACCAAGGTGCTGGATGCGGACGATACCACCGCGCTGATGAAGAGCATCACGCCGGATCGCTGCCAGCAGGAGCTCCAAGAAAAGGGTGGGGCGGACTTCGCCATCAGCTTCGGCGACAGCGCCCGCTTCCGCTGTGCGGTCTTCAAGCAAAAAAGCTTCATTGGACTGGTGTTGCGGCGCATCCCGAACCAGTTTTTGACCTTCGAGCAGATCGGTATGCCCGACGCCATCCGGCGGTTGATTACCCGGCCGCGTGGCTTGTTGCTCGTGACCGGTCCGACCGGCTCCGGCAAGACCACCAGCCTGGCGAGCATGATCAACTTCATCAATGATAGCTACGATCGGCACATCATCACCATGGAAGACCCGATCGAGTACTACCATTCGCACAAGAAGTGTACGATTAACCAGCGGGAGATTGGCGTCGACGTACCCGATTTCCCGGAAGCGTTGCGGCGGGCGTTGCGTATGGACCCTGACATCATCCTTGTCGGCGAAATGCGTGACCTGGCCACGATCCACGCCGCGATCGAGGCCGCCGAGACCGGCCACGTGGTCTTCGCCACGCTGCACACCAGCGGTGCCGCCAGCACGATCAACCGGATCATCGACGTCTTCCCCGAGGAGCAGCAAGACCAGATCCGCACAATGCTGTCCACGGCGCTCATCGGCGTGCTCTCTCAGACCTTGCTGCCGCGCAAGCCCGAAGGCCTGGTTGCCGCTTACGAGATGATGGTGGTCACGCCCGCCATCCAAAACCTGATCCGCGAGAACAAGGTCTACCGCATCGATTCGAGTATCCAGACCGGCCGCAAGCACGGCATGTTCCTCCTGGATGAGAGTCTGTTCAAGCTCTGGCGCGAAGGCCTGGTGGACAAGGAGGAAATCCTGCTGCGCTCTTCCAAGCCCGCGGAACTCGCGGGCAAGATCGCCGCCGCGGAGAAGGGCTTGTACGAGGAAGAAGCAGAGCAAGAGGAGTACGAGGACGAAGAGGAGGAGGAAGGATTCTACGACGACGAGGACGAAGACGATGAACCACCTCCGCCACGGAAGAATACCCGGAGACGTGAATGAGTAGGGATCAGTTACTCAGGACTCAGGACAGAGTGCCTGGATCCTGATCTCTGATCCCTAGTGTAGGGCCAAATGACGTGTTGTATGACGTAGCCACAAGCGTCCCGCTTGTGCGCTGGAGCAGCCCACAAGCGGGACGCTTGTGGCTACGATTCGGCAAGAGGTCCCTTGATCTTGCACTAGCTAACTGATCCCTGACATCTTGAGATACTGCCTATGCCCGCACCGAAAGATCCTGTTCCTCCGCAGAAGCCCGGCAAGGGTGGCCCGGAGAAGTCTCCGGCCAAGGGTGCCCCCCCGAACAAGCCGCCCGCAGCTCCGAAAGCCGGAGCGGGGAAGCCGGCCGACGGTAAGAAACCTCCCGTCCCCAAGAGGGAGCCGGTCCCGGTGCGCGGCGGTGGCGGCTCCTCCCGCAGTGGCGGCCGAAGGATTGGCCAGGTGCTCATCGACCTCGGTTTCATGGACGAAGAGCAGCTGTGGGATGTGCTCGAAGAGGCCAAATCGACCGCGCAGCCGACCGGCCAGGCTGCGGTTTCGCGCGGCTTGATCACCGAAGATCAACTCCTGCAAGCGCTCGCCGATCAGCAGGGGCTGAAGGTCATCAACCTGGAGGACGTCAAGCCGCAGCCCGAGGTCCTGACGCAGGTTCCCGAGACCATGGCCTCGGTCTACAAGATCCTGCCCCTGAGTCTGCGCGATGGCGTGCTGAGCGTGGTCATTTCCGACCCGAGCAACCTCGGCGCCCTGGACGACCTGCGCAATTTCCTGGGAGTCAAGGAAGTGCAGGCGAGCATCGCCCCGGCCAAGGCCATCGCCGAGGCGACCGCCAAGGCCTACGCCGGCAAGGAAGAGAGCATTGTCGATATCATCCAGCAGCTCGAGGCGGACCCAGATCTCGGCGCGCGCCGCAATGAGACGAGCATCGACCTGGAAAGCTTGATGGAAATCCAGGATGCCGCTCCGGTGCGCAAGCTGATCAACATGGTGTTCCTGCTGGCGATCAAGGACCATGCCAGCGACATCCATTTCGAGCCGTTCGAAGACGAATACAAGATGCGCTATCGCTGCGACGGCGTGCTCTACGAGATGGTGCCGCCCCCGCGCCACCTGGCGATGGCGATCTCCAGCCGCATCAAGGTAATGGCCAACCTCGACATCGCCGAGCGGCGCATGCCGCAGGACGGCCGGATCGAGCTGGCCCTGGGCGGCAACCCGGTCGACATGCGCGTCAGCGTGCTGCCGACCATGTTCGGCGAGAGCGTGGTCAT
>JBGQLF010000344.1:0-8618 GCA_041499985.1 Gemmataceae bacterium | reverse complement strand
GCCTGCAAGCGGCGGCGTACCTTTCGCCGCGGCACTGTCAGGAATTCGCGTTCGCCGGCCGGGCCCACGGCAAGGCAGACCCGCTGGCGTGTTGGTACGATCTGCCCAGGCCACAGCGTGATCACTTCAGTTTCCAGGCCCGGGCGGTAGCGCAAATGATGGTCACCGGCAAGCCGACCTATCCCGTCGAGCGGACCCTGCTGACCACCGGCCTGGTCGATGCCCTCTGGGAAAGCCGGCTCCACGGCCAGCAGCGCATCGAGACGCCGGAGTTGGCGGTGAAGTATAGGGTGTAAGTAGCAGGTTGGCTCAGTTACCCTTGGTGATGGCGGCGTTCCCGGCAGCACTCTCCACTCGGCTTGGTCACATGAGAACACACACACTCCTCAGTCTCCTGGGCGTGGGTATCCTCCTCGGCGTGGGGGCAGCCCCGGCTCAAGAACCGTCACGGCCCAACATCCTCTTCCTCTTCGCCGACGACCAGCGGGCCGACACCATTGCCGCATGGGGGAACCGGCACATCCAGACGCCGACCCTCGATCGCCTCGCCGAGCGCGGCTTCAGCTTCCGCAACAACTACTGCTTTGGCTCCAACAGCGGCGCCGTCTGCGTCCCCAGCCGTGCCATGCTCATGAGCGGACGCACGTGGCTCGACGTGGACGCCAACCTCAGCGGCGTGAAGCTCTTGCCGGAGCTGCTGCGCGAGCATGGCTACACGGTATTCGCCACCGGCAAATGGCACAACGGGCAGGCATCGTTCCATCGGGCCTTCCCGCGCGGCAAGTCGGTCTTCTTCGGCGGTATGGACGACCACACGAAGGTCCACGTGGCCGACGTGCAGGACGGGCAGGTGCTCAACCAGCGCATGGCGGAGAAGTTCTCCAGCGCGCTGTTCGCCGACGCCGCGATCGAGTTCCTCCAGACGCAGCGCGGCCCCGCGCCGTTCTTCTGCTACGTGGCCTTCACCGCGCCCCATGACCCGCGCAACCCGCCGGAGCAGTACCGCGAAATGTACTACCGCCGGCGCCCGCCGCTGCCGGCCAACTTCCTACCGCAGCACCCGTTCGACAACGGCATGATGAAAGGCGTGCGCGACGAGAACTTGGCCCCCTACCCGCGCACCAAGGAAGCCATCAATGACCAGTTGTGCGAGTATTACGGCCACATCACCTACCTCGACGAGCAGGTCAACCGCATACTGGCGGCGCTGGAGCAATCCGGCCGGGCGAAGAACACGGTCATCGTCTACACCGCGGACCACGGCCTGGCGTTGGGCAGCCACGGCTTGCTCGGCAAGCAGAGCCTCTACGAACACAGCATGAAAAGCCCGCTCCTCGTCGCCGGACCCGGCATCCCCGTCGGGTCGACGCGGGCGTTCACCTACCTGTTCGACCTGTTCCCGACCCTCTGCGCCCTGGCCGGCGTCACCCCGCCCGAGAAAGTCGCCGGGGAGAGCCTCCAACCGCTCTGGGCCGGCACGCGGACGCAACTCCGCGACTCGGTCTTCCTTCCGTTCACCGGGCTCATGCGCTCGGTGCGCGACGAGCGCTGGAAGCTCATCGTGTATCCGCCGATCAATCACCGCCAACTGTTCGACCTCCAGAACGATCCGGACGAGATCCACGACCTTGCCCCAGACCCCAAGCACGCGCGAGAGATCGAACGCCTGACCGCGCTGATGAAGGGGTGGCAGGCAAGGGTTGGAGACCGGCAGCTACTCACCGTGGACAAGCCGAAGCCGAAGGAAGTGAGCTTCGAGGGCTACCTCCGCAAGCCTGACCAGTGGCAGCCGGAGTGGATCATCCGGAAGTACTTCCAGCAGCCGTGATCTTCCGTGGGTGGCACGCCCTGAGTCTGCGAAGGGCGTGTCTGCCACAGTCCACGCCCTTCGCAGACTCAGGGCGTGCCACCCAGGGTATGCCATCTGGCGAACGCCTTGCAGACAAAACGAAAGGAGGCGTGGCTCCGCCCGGACAACCCTCCGGCCGAAGCCATGCCCTTTCCATTTAGTGCAATAAAGTACATCAAAAGTCGCCGATTACCTGGCCGTCGTTGCGGGTGCACAGCCGTTGAAAGAGTCCGATGGTTGGCAGGACCGAAAGCGCCTGGAGCGGGGGTTCTAGATCCATTTTGCGCCAACACCTTCGTGGTCTGGTTCGTCTAACACAGAGAAGGCGGTCGCGAAGGCCCCTTGAACAGTAGGCGGAGAACGCGTGACGGAGCCTGACGACCAAGACCTCTTGAGCAACCTTCGTGCCGGTCGTCCCGAGGCATGCGCCGAGTTGGTCCGCGCCCACTACCAGAAGGTGTATCGTCTCCTGGTTCATCTGACCCGCGACGTCCACCAGGCCGAGGACCTCACGCAGGAAACCTTCGCCGCCGCCTGGGAGAGAATCGCCACGTTTCAGGCTCGCTCGACCCTGGCTACCTGGCTGCACCGGATCGCCTACACGAAATTCATCGACGCCCAGCGGGCGGCGCGGCGCGCCGCGGGGATGCTCGAGCGCCTCATGAGCCCGAAGGTCTCGCCGTCCGATCCGTTCGACACCGTGGTGGCCGACGACGAGGCCCAACGCCTGTACCGGGCCCTGGACCGGCTCGATGCTCGGCAGCGTACCCTACTCGTGCTGCACTACTTGCAGGGCCTCAGTTATCGCGCGATGGCCTCGGTGCTCGACGAACCGACCGGCACGGTGAAATGGCGCACCGCTGAGGCCCTGAATTGCTTGCGTGCTCTGCTGCCTGACGAGGTTCCCGATCATGCACCCCGAAAAACGTCCGAACCCGGACCGATCTCCTGAAGCGCTGCCAGCGCGGCTGCGTGCCTTGCCCCCGCCTCCCGTGCCTGCCGATCTGGAGGCCCGGCTGCTGGCGACCATCCCGGCTGAAAAGGCGCAGCCGCAGCGGCGCTGGGCCGTCTGGGTCGGCGTGATCGGCGCTTTGGCGGCCGCCTGCTTACTGGCCGTTCTCGCCGGACCAGGGCGCGAGGGCCACAACACGGTCCCCAGCCCTCCAGTGATCGCGTCCGCGCCGCCGGTCACACCCCGACCGCTGGACGATTCCGCCAGCATCGCCCCATGGCTGAAGGCTCGGCGGGACCTGGATGAGGCGGGAGTGCCTCTGTTCACCTGGCCGCTCGAGGAGACCTCGCCCATCACGGCGACCTCGATTCCTCCCGACCTTTTCGATTGAGCGAGCGAAACCGACGTTTGTAACCTTGTTTGTCCAAACCTTCTCGATGTGAGGTGTTGCACATGCTGCGCGCATTCTGTCTGGCAATGACCATGCTTGTACTACCCTGGAGGGATGCGTCTGCGGATGCGGGTCCCGACCTGGGTGCGAACGCCGCCCTCAAGTACTGGCAGGCGTTCGCGACCCTCAAGCTTACAGACGCCGAGCAGAGAAAGCTCGAGGCCTACCTGACCATGCCCCTTGACGCTCAGGCCCGGGAGATCGTGACCAAGTCCGAGTACGCGTTGCAGATGATGCACCACGGAGCAGCACTGCCGCGTTGTGACTGGGGCGTCGGCTATGAAGAGGGGATTTATGCCCGGTTCCCCCAGGGGCCGGCGGCTCGGCTGATGTCCTCCCTTGTTTGCTTGCGCGCCCGTCTGCGCTTCGAGGAGGGCCGCAACGCGGAGGCCATGGACGACCTCCTCGCCTGCATGACCCTGGGCCGGCACGTCTCGCACGACGGCTTACTCATCCTGCTGCTTGTCGGCTACAGTATCGAACTCCGCGCGAGCGAGACGCTCGCACTCTACCTGCCCAAACTTGACGGCAAGACGATCAAGGACCTGAAGACGCGTCTGGGCGCCTTGCCCCCCAGCGGAAGCCCGGCCAAAGCGATGCAATTAGAGGAGAAAGCTGGTCTTGATTGGTTTGTTCGCACTGTCAAGGAAACGAAAGACAAGGAGAGCTTGTTGGCCCTTCTGAACCCGCTCTTCGATTCGGAAGGGGAAGGCCGGCCTACGCCCGAGGAGCGCGCGGCCAGAGGCCGCGCCTTCTTCGAGAAGTGCGGCGGCACGGCGGCCGGCGTGCTCAAATTCGCGGAAGAGGTGCGGCCGTCCTATGCGCTGATGGCGAACAAGTTGGACCTACCCGTGGATCAGTTTGACAAAGAATTTGAGCGCGAGGAGAAGAGACAAGCCGGCAACCCGGTGTTCAAGTTGCTCTTTGCAGCCCTCAACAAAGTACGTCACCAGCAGGCGCGAGCCGACGTTCGCCGCGCTCTCCTGTCGGCGGCCCTGGCCGTCCAATTCGACGGCCGCGACGCCCTCAAGAATCATCCCGACCCGGTGGCTGGCGGTCCGTTTGAATACGTTGCCTTCCCGGGCGGCTTCGAATTGCGCTCGAAGTTCAAGGGGCTGGATGGAAAACCTGTGGCGCTGACCGTCGGCCGGCGCGGATCTTGAAGGTCCCGCGAACAGGGATGTTCTTCTCTTTGGTCCCGAATGTCGGAGGTTTCGTGATGAAATGGTATCCGTTGCCGTTCGTGGTCATTGCCTTGTTGAGTACCGTAGCCTGCTCCCGGCAGCGCTCGCCGGAAGTGGCACCGAGCGCGCCGCTGCGTCCGGCCACGGCAACTCCGGCCAGCCCACGTGACCTGGCCCAGGAGGATTTACACAAGCTCCAAGGCACTTGGCGGATCGAGTCGTCGTTGTGGAATGGTGTGCTGCAACCCGATATTGCCAAGGGCGTCACCATTCTTTTCCGGGGTGATAAGTTCATCGTCGTAGATATAGACGGAAAGCGTGTGGAGGAGACGATCAAGATGATCCCCGATCAGAATCCCAAGGCCATCGATTGCTGGAGCAAACCTGGTGGCCAAGCAGCGCCTGGCATCTACTCCCTTGAAGAGGATCGCTTCACCTGGTGTTCAGCTGGGGCGAGCAACAAGGTTCGACCAAGCTCGTTCGTCTCGAAACCCGGTTCCAAGCAGAGCCTGATGGTCTTAAGACGTGAAAAGAGCTGAGGAACCGGTACTAACTCACCGTGCTGCTGCAAGATCGCACACGGTGAGTTAGCAACCGCCCGCACAAGGGGACAAGCATGCCTCCTTTTTGTTCTCGGCCTCTGCCCGTCTGCCCCTTCCCAGTCTGCCAGCTATCTCATCGGCTCGCGCAGGCCGAGCTCGGTCGCAGGACCGGGAAGCGGGCCTCCGCCAGGGCCCACGCCCCGAAGAGGATCGTGGCGTAGGTCAGATCACCCAGCAGGGCGTTGCGGAAGAACGGGATCGCCGCGGCATAGCACGCCGCCAGCCCTTCGCTGGTGAGCGGGTAGTGGGAGCCGTCCGCCCAGACGGCAAAGTTCGTCACCACGAAGAACACGCAGGACCCCGCCAGTGTCGTTGCCGCGATGACGGCCGGTGACCGGGTGCCGCGGGCGAGGTGGCCCAGCAGGACGAGCAAGGCCGTAGTACCATAAACCACCCACATGCCTTCGTAGAATCCCCAGTCCCGGACCAGGCCGTTCCGGTAGAGGACTTCTAAGACCACATCGCTCAAGAACAGGGCCAAGAGCGGGGTGATCAGAGCAGCCGTACGGCTGCGGTAGGCGATGCCCCCGAAGACAGCCAACGCCGTGATCGGGGCGAAGTTGTCCGGATGCGGCAAGAGCTGCGTCAGAGCGACCAGCACGATCAAGCCGGCCAAGGCGAGCGTACGCGTCATCTTGAGGCCCTCCCAGGTTAGTTTTGGCCGTTGTACGGGGTTTCGGTGGCAAAGGGGAAGCCGAGGTTGTATTGCTGGCGATAGACATCCACGTTCGGGTCCCACCCCGTGGGCGTGGGGACAGCGGCTGCGGTCAGCGCCTCGACGTGGCCATCCAGAAAGGCAACGTTGGCCGTGTTGCCGTGGCGGAACTGCGTAAGGCTGAGGAAGTAGCCGGCGGCGTTGTTGCTGGTCTGGAAGGTCTGCGGTCCTTTGACCAGGATCGTCTCCTCCAGGTGCCAGCCGCCCGAGTTGGAGAGGAGGGCCGACTCGGTGAAGAGCACGGTTTGCGAAGTGGCTGGGAAGGAATTCATCCGCTTGAGCGAGACGAGGAGTGGGAAATTCGGCGGCGGACCGAAGGAGGCGTCGTAGGTGTAACGGTTATAGGCGTAACCGCCGGTGTTTCCTCCGTAGACCAACCGGAGCGGCGGATCCTCGACGATCAGGCACTTCACGACCTTGTCGTTGTTCTCGTAGTAGGGCGTCAGCACACCCCCGAGGGGAGTGGTCGTGTTGCGCCCGCCCGCATAAGTTGAGACACCGAACCAGTAGGTCGAGATGGGGAAGGAGGTGGCCGCCGACTGACCGGGCGGAAGCGTTTGGTGGGCGGATTCGTAGTTGTGGACGGCCAGGGCCAACTGTTTGAGGTTGTTGGCACATTGGGCGCGCGCGGCTGCGTCCCGGATCTTCTGGACCGCCGGCAACAGTAGCCCGATGAGCACGGCGATGATGGCGATGACCACCAACAGCTCGATCAACGTGAATCCCGCCCGGGCGGCCGTTTGTCTTTGGGTCAGGACCGGCTCGCCGGGATAGAGTTCCTGGAAGGCGAAGGGATCGTGGCGATGGACCTCTCCGAGCCGGAAAGGCACCGGGTGCTCGAAGAGCGGGCCATCGAACGTGAAGGAGTGATACTCCCCCCGCTCGCCGCACGCGTCCACTCCCGCGGGCAAGGAGTCGCCGAAGGCTGGGGTGAGAAACTGTCCGCAGCATTCCGCGGACAATCGCAGCGTGTCCACGCACACCAGGATTGCCTGGAAGCCAAGGTCGGTAAACTCGCGGTAGAGTTCGCGGGTGTCGCGGCCCCACAGCGGGTAAGCCCCCTCGAGGCCGGCGACGCCCAGGAGCCGATCCCGGAAGGCTCGCAGGTCTTCCAGAAAGATATCCCCAAAGACGATGACCTCGATCCCTTCGCTCTTGAGCTGTTGGAGGGCATCGAGCATGGTAAGGGTGTAGGTATCGTTGGACGGGAAGGTTGTGCCCGGCACGGTGTGGGCCATCGGGCAGGACGGGTCG
Organism: Gemmataceae bacterium; assembly: GCA_041499985.1. Taxonomy (GTDB): domain Bacteria; phylum Planctomycetota; class Planctomycetia; order Gemmatales; family Gemmataceae; genus JBGQLF01. Next base: position 1,611 of record JBGQLF010000344.1, on the reverse strand, counting down.
TTGTGGTGTGGGAGGACCACGAAGCGGACCGGAAGGCCGAGGGCAGCGCCCTGCTGTTCGATGAGCTGTCGGCGGACCCCGTGCATGGAGACGCGGTCGTAAACTTGGCTGACACACGTGACGAGCTTGACGATGTGGAGGCCGGGGTGGCTCTGAAGGGCGTGGTGCAGGGCGAGAACACTGTCTTTGCCCCCGCTCCAAAGGAGGGCGGCTTGCTTGGGTGCGTGCATGGAAGGTACCGGTGAGCTGGCCCAGTAAACCGTGGTGTGCCAGCTCTGCACGCCCACGGCTGCCCTGTCGCGGGGCGGTCCGTGATTCCAATCTCGTTGGCAGGGGTCGGACTGTTACCGTGGCGGACCCGTTTGGGACTTGCACCCAATTCCCTGCCTCAATGCGCTCTCGGTGCGGCGGCCTCCTTTCGAAGAATCTCCCACAGTGTCCGTACCAGCCTGTCCGTCTTCGGCTGAGAAGACACGGTGGGACCCGCGGCCTGTGGGATGACCCTGGGCGGTATCCTCAGAGTATGGAAAGGACAATGCGTTGTCCTGAGAACAGCCCGTTTGGCGTTCTTGGGTGACCAAGACAGACCCAGGCGGAGGAGGTCGTCGAGCCAGGGGGCGTAAAGGTCATACAACATCCACGAAGTAAGCTCTGCTAGTCGCCCTGGAGATCGAGTGGACTCAACAGGACCCAACCATGCAACGCCGATCGTTCATCCAGGCTTCCCTCGCAACCGTGTGCTCGACCAGCGCAGAAGCCCCGGCGGCCGAGCGTCCCGATGGCACCGTTTACGAGCTGCGCACGTACTCCCTGAAAGCGGCCAAGCAGCCCCTCCTTGAAGCTTACCTGAGCAAGGCATTCCTCCCCGCACTCAAGCGCTTCGGCATCGGTCCGGTAGGGGTGTTTGTGGAGAAAGCCGAGCAGGAGCCGCTCCGGGTTCACGTCCTGGTCGTGCATCCGTCGGCCGACGTGGCCGCATCCCTGGCGGCCCGGCTGGCCACGGACGAGGAGTATCTCAACGCGGCCAAGGACTATCGCGCTGCCGCGGCGAGCGACTCCGTTTACCACCGCATCGATAGCTCGCTCCTGGTGCCCATCGAGAGCATGCCCCGGCTGGAGAAGCCGGATACGTCGAAGCTCCGCCTCTTGAATTTGCGCATTTACGAGAGCCACAATGAGCGAGCCGCGAAGAAAAAGATCGAGATGTTCAACCAAGGCGAGTTGGCCATCTTTCGCCGGGTTGGGCTCACCCCGGTCTTCTTTGGCGAGACGGTGCTCGGCGCCGCGATGCCGAACCTTACTTACCTGCTTGTCTTCCCCAATGAGGCCGGCCGAGAGGCAGCCTGGGCCCGTTTCCGCGACGACCCGGAGTGGAAGAAGCTGAGGGCGATCCCGGAGTACGCCGACAAGGAGATTGTCTCGCGCATCACGAACAAGATCCTGATCCCGACGGCGTTTTCGGAGATTTGAGGCGCCGGTTGCTGGACGGTCGCAGGCGCGTCGATCCGCCGCCTGGAGCAGATCAGCAGCCAGCGGACCGAAGTGTTACCTTTACCCCAGACGCGGTTTCCGGGAGAGGGGCTGACAGGACCCCTGGGTGGGCAGGGAGAT
>JBGQLF010000343.1:0-8618 GCA_041499985.1 Gemmataceae bacterium | reverse complement strand
CGTCTGAGGCAGCGACAACAGGAAACAGCGGCTGAGGGGCGGAGCCGAGTCAAGGATCGCCTCGTCGGGATCCTCGAAGCCGGCCGAGAACACCGTCTGCGGTGCCGTAAAGTGGTTCAGCTCCGTCAGGGCCGCAAAGGCATTGGCCAGCGCCCCCCCCGAGCCGGAGACTCCCCTAGTCGGGGGCAACAGAAACAGCCCCACCACCTCCGGGTTGGCATACCCCAGTTGTTGGAGCAGGTGCCGGGCCGTATAGGCCACATCGAGAAACATGCCGCTACCCGTGCCGCCCGCCAAGCCGGCCACCACGTAGACACGCGGTCGATTGGTCCGCAAGCCGAGGCCGGTTTGTTGCTCGGCCGTCGCCAGGGCCTTTGGATCGATGCAGGCTTCGAGTTCATCCTGTAACCGACCGCTTATGGAGGAATAATTGCTGACGAAGGCAAGCCGGCCCAGGGCCCGACAGCCGGCGGTGGTAAGCTGATCACGGGGCAGACGCGAGAGCAGGTTCAGGGGCAGCCAGCGTTCGAGCACTTGGCGTTCACGACCCGGTTTGAGGTAGTGCGCGGGCCGGTGGAGCCGGGCCAGGAGGATCTCGTCTTCACTCAAGCCGGCATCCTTCTCCCCCTGCGTGGCCTCGCGCAGCGTTTCGGGATCGGTGTCGAGCAGGAGCAGGCGAAGGTGGGGCAACGTCGTGGCCGGGCCGCAGCGTTTGTGCAGGGCTCGGCGGAGTTGCTGCAACACCCTCAGGCCCAATCCCCCCAGACCAATGACGAGGGCTGGAAACAGCGTGCCCGCGCCGGTTACTTCGGGCTGTTCGGGCGGTGGCGCGGCTGCCGGGACTCCACTTTGGACCGCCGTCGTAGGGGCCAGCGCAGACGAAGCGATTTCTGCTGGGAGTTGGCAAACGGTCGCTTGGTCGCCCAATCTACGACTTGCCAGCGGTAGTCTGAGATTTGGAGTCTGGTCCCGGCCCTGGCGGAGCGCCTGGACCAGGGCCCCGCAGCTGGAATGGCGATCCTCGGGTTTCTTGGCCAGGGCGTGCGCGATCGCCTCTTGGTCGCAGGGCGGCAGCGGTGTCAGGTCGGGGGCACTCGTCAGGTGTTGCAGCATCAGCTGGCGGGGCGTGATGCCAGCAAAGGGCAATCGGCCCGTGAGCATCTCCTGATACACGATGGCGAGGTTGTACTGGTCGCAAAAGCGGCTGACGAGTCCCTCGAACGTCTCCGGCGGGGCGTAAGCTGCGGTCACCCCGCTCGTCACCTGGGCCCGCATTCCTTCCAGGTCTTTAACCAGACCGAAATCCCCAACCTTGATATGGTTGTAGAGCAGGAACAGGTTTTGCGGCTTGATGTCGAGGTGCTGGAGCTGATACTCGAGGTTCATCAGGTCCAGGGCCTCGGCAGTCTCGTCCAGGTAGCGCAGCAATTCCTCACGCGGGATGCCGGGCAATCCGTGAGCTTGACATTCCTTGAAGCGGTCCCAGAGGCTGCGGTCGGCCAACTCCATGATAATAATCAGCCGGCCGTCGATGATGTCGTAGCGTTCGAGCGACAGGACGTACGGATGGCGGACAGTTTTGACCCGTTCGAGCGATTTGAGTTCCTGGCGTACGCGGAGATCATCGGCTTCGGGGCCGCCGTGGAGGCTGCCGTAAACGATTTTGACGGCCTTGAGCAGTCCGCCGGGCGCCTCGGCCTTCCAGACTTCCCCGAAGCCGCCCTGTCCCAGACGCTCCAGGAGCCGATAGCCGGGAATCAGCATAGTTGGGCTGTCGGAGGAAATCACACGCGGCCTCGTTGGGTCACGCTCAGGTCTGGACCACGCTTCCGCGGAGCCAGCGGCAAGACCGCATCGGCAATCCTTTCACCACAGGCTCGCGGCAAGAGTTGGGGCGGCGCTGTCGGTTTCCTCATGAGACCAGGTCCAGGAGGCGCACGCCGGTACTTAACTATAGAGCGTAAACCGACTGTAGGTGGCGAAAACGTCGAGGGGCCTGGGGAGCCGCGCGGAGCGGACGCTAGGAAGGCCGGGCGCGAATTGTTCGCCGGCTCTCCCAGCTTCTCAGGGCGCCACCGGGTATAATGGAAGAGATCGAATTGGTGTTAGAGAGTCGGCGGTGATTCGTCTGTTTGAGTGGAACCCCGGTGATCCAGTCCTGGGCCGTGGGGACCAGGGCGCCGTGAACGAAACAGGTTGAAGCGTGAACCCAGGCTCGCCAGCCCCGGTGCCGCACCACGCGGACTTTGAGGCTTTGTACCAGCGCTATAGCCGCGAAGTCTGGGCGTTGGTCTATGCCCGCTGGATGAACGCCGACCTCGCCATGGACTTGACGCAGGAGGCGTTCTTGCGCCTCTGGAAGCAGTGGGACCAGGGCGAGACGATCCTGAACCCGCGGGCCTGGCTGCTGCGGGTGGCCCGCAACCTGGCGGAAGATCACGCGAAAAGTTCCTTTCGGCGCAACGGCACGCATCCGCCGCAGATCATGAACGGGGTGCGTTCGCAGGAGCCGTTGCCTCTGGAGTGTCTCGAACGCGAAGAAACCTTTGCCCAGTTGCGAGAGCAGCTGGAACAGCTCGCGTCGCCGGATCGCGAGATTCTGACGCTTCGCTATGCTTTGGATTACAACGCCAACGAGATCGCCGAGGTATTGGCGATCACAGTCACGGCTGTTCACATGCGCTTGAGCCGAGCCCGCCAGCGGCTGGCGGAGCGCTTGACAGCCCAGGGAGTCGTGCCGCATCCATGAGATCCGTTCAACCCTCTCCAGCAGACCCTCGTGATGGAGGGCGCCTGTCCGATGACCTAGATGGCCGGCTCCGTGCGTTTTTCCGCGCGGAGATGCCCGAGCCCTGGCCGGTTCTCCAACCGCCGGTTTCCGCGTTGGTTCCCAGGAGTGCTGCCGCGGCGCGGCGCCGGCCGTTATCGCGCAGTCGGCTTGCTCTGGCGGCGTCGGCGGCGTTCCTGTTGCTCGGCCAACTGAGTCTCTCGGGCCCGTTTATGGACGCGGCGCCCGTTCCGGCCGGCTCGAGCGAAGGCGGGGTCGCCGGCCGCGATGCCCGGACGAAGCCGAAGTTGTACAAACCGAGTCCGAGCCGCCCTGCGCCCACAGAGGACGGCGAGTGGCTCCCGGAGAACGCGCCGCGGCGACGCTGAGAACGCCCGTTTGGTTTCACGCGCTCGCCTGCCCTTCGGGTGATAGAATGACACAAAAGGAGAGTGGATGACGACCGTTGCCATTCTGCCTGAAAGTCGCGGAGCGAGCGGCACAACTTACCGTGCCGTGGCGGGGAAGTTCCAATCCGTTGGGAAAACTGCGGGCGAAGCGTTGGATGCGTTAACGTCGCAGTTGAGCGAAGGAGAAACGGGTACGCTCGTGGTGGTGCAGCACATGCGCCCGGACCACTTCTTCACCGCCCAGCAGCAGCAGCGGTTAGAAGAGCTGATGGGGCGTTGGCGAACGGCACGCGACAACCAGACCGTTTTGCCCCCTGAAGAGCAGGCCGAATTGGACGCACTCGTTGCCGCTGAGTTACAGGCTGCTACTCAGCGTGCGGCGGCGCTGGTTCGTGAACTCACACCATGAACCCGCGCTACCGTCTGAACAGCCCAATCCAATTGGCAGCCCGACAGCGGTGGATGCGCCTGGAATTGTTTCCCTAACAATCGGCGGGTTGGCGGGCCGCTCACCTCTCGGAACCGGCCCGCCGGCCCCGGCGTGCCTGCCGGCCCGGCAGCGCCGCCGACCCCTCGGTCAACTTCCACGTTCCACCCAAGGAAAAGCCCAGTTCCTGGAGGAGTTGCTCCAACTCGCCTTGCTTCTCCGGACGAACGAGGAACCAGTCGGGCGGAATGTGGCCGGCCAGGAACGGCTGAAAGCGCGGACTGGCGCGGATCATCGCGCAGGCTTGCGGCTGACGGACCTGAAGCATCAGCAGCGGGCCGAAGAAAACCTGGCCGCCGTCTGTCCAGTTGTGAATCGCCGTTTCCATCAGAGCTGGGATCGCGTCACCCGTGTAGCTTTGCAACCACCCAAGGATCTGGTCTGCCGGGATGCCGCGTTCGCGGGCTCGGCCCACCGAGGCGGCGGTGATGTGCCAGTCGCTGCCCACCGGGTCGGCGAACTGGCGCAGGCGGGCCAGCGCGACGGCGTTGTTTTTCGCAACCAGGCGAAGATGGCCCTCCTCGTCTACCTGCCACGAACGAGAGGGTTCTCTCAAGTGGTGGTCGATGACCACGCAACCCCGGCCACTGCGTGCCGTCCCTTTTGGTAAGAGGACAAATTGGTCGCCGAGACGATGCTCCCGCGCGGCGCTGGGCAAAAGATTCCCCTGGCCGGGCGGGCAGGCGCCCAGGGTCAGGCCGCTGCGCAGCACCAGCGCTTCACGCTTCTGGCCCCACTCGCGCAGCGACTGGGCTACGTTATCGGGAAGGCCCGTCCGGCTATGCGCACGCAGAAACTGCTCGATCCGGTCCACGCCCAACCCCGACTCCAGGGCCCGGTACACCGACTCGCGTGTCAGCGCGAACGTCTGGGCCCGACTACCCGGCGCGGAAGTGCGCTCCCCCATCTGGGCCAACGGCCAGACGGCGCTCGCATCAGCGACGTCCAGGTAGACAAGCACTTCATGGTTGGGCTGAACGGTCAGGAACTTGGCCTCGGATTCCGCCGCGACCATCCCGCGCTCCGGTGCCCCGAAGACGGCTTGGCCGACGGGAGTCAAGCGAAAGCAAGGACGATCCTTCGAGTCCGGCTCCGTGTGCCCCCGCTCGATGAGGCCCAGGTAGGTCAACGTGCCCATGAGCGCGTTGGCAGCCCAGACGCCTTCGCTATCCAGCCAATACGCCAACATGCGTTGGGGACCAACACCGAGGCTCGCCTTGCTTCGGGCCAACCGAAAGTCGGGGTTCCAGGTGAAGTTGTGCCAGTAGATCCGACTGGCGTCCGGCGCTGTCGCCGATCCTAGATCGATCAAGAAAGTTTCCAGGTCCAGCCAATCGCCGGTTCGGTGCGCCACCCGGCTCAAGGCCCACACCAACTCTTCCTTGGCTCTGTGGAGCGACGCCGGTTCGATGCGCTCCGGCTCGTTGGGGCTATCGCGCTCCGGGACCGCGCCGATGCCGTCCTGCCAGAGCCGGGCCTGCATCCAGGCCCGGACGGCGTGCCAGCTCTGCACCGCCGCCGGGGCGCGCAGATGACGTTCGACCACGGCCAGGTCGATGCAGCCCCGACCCTCGTCGATGTCGATAGCGCCCACTCCGCGGCGGATCTGGTAGTACAGCGCTTCCGGATCGGGAGGTGCCAGAGGATCCTGGTGGTCGCGCGGCATGAGCTTCTGGAGTCGGTTCTGCACGCTCTTGGCCGGCGCGCCGCCGCGATTCGTCTTCCAGCATCTGGTCTGGGCGAGGGCCTGGGCCAGGGTCCACAGGTCGAGGGCGACCTCTGCCGCGGACCGCCGAAAACTCGTCTCGGGGGCGGAGGTGGCCTTCGAAGGGCGCCAGGGGAGTGGGGACGCCGGCTCGATCAGGTCCCGCACGGCCGCCAGAAGCGTCAGGTCTGGATACTGGAGGCCGTAGCTGGTGTAAAAGTAGTGATAACGACTGAACCCTCCCGAGCGCGAAACCAATAGAAGCTTGGCACACAGGTCGAAAACGGGATCCGCGGTGCGTTGGCGGTAGTAGTCCCGGCTGCGTTCCTCGGAGATCTCCACCAATCCCCGAGCCAGGACCTCGCTTCGCAGGATCGCTCCGGAGATTGCCCCGCCGTAGCGCTGGCAGATCGCCAGGATTTGCCGCTCGTCCTCCGCCAGGGAGCGCAAACCCGCCTCCAGTTGCGCCCGGTCCTGGAACAAGCGGGTCAGCAGGCTGATGCACTCGGCCTTGCGCGCCTTGGACGCGGTTTTCGAGTCGTACCAGAAGCGCACGGCCAGTTTCAGCTCTTCGACACCACTGCCCTCCAGGTCCACCGGGTACGTTTCCGTGCGGGTCAGGATGTTCTTCAGGCTAACCGCCGCGCCGCTCATGAGGAGACTCCCTTCACCATCTTCGGAGTGTGGCCTCCGGCTCGCAGCGCCCGCGCCAGCGCCTCTTCGTATCCCGGGTCGATAAGCGCCACCGTGTCTGACAGGCGGGCCAGGAGGTAGCGGCGGATCCGCGGGTCGGATGCGAGCTCGGCTAGCTGAGCGCTGTCGCGGACCTCGAGGACGGCGACATGCTCGTGCAGCTCGGCCTGGGCCGGCTGAAGGAGGGGCAGGCGTTCATCCAGGATGGCCGTGGCGGTGCTCATGGGAGGTCTCGGGGGAGTTCAGCGGATGTTCGGGAGTCGGCCCTCATGGCATTGTATGACCGGAGAGAAAGAGGGGACAGTTATAGTATCATATAAAACGATCTGCAATATATCTGTATCCTTCTTCGGTCTCGCTCTCATCCCAGCCCCAGCTGTCGGGGCCGATCCCCCAACAACCGGCGCCGCGGCGAGGGTGCTTTAGCGCCAGCGAGCTTCAAGGAGGGAACAGACCAAAGAGTTCCTCGGCCTGACGGATCAAGAGCCGGCGCGGATTATTCAGATCCAGAATGGACACGGTGCCCCGGCCCACCGGTGTTTGACCAACGAGGTGATATCCCTGGAATTGAAAATGCGCTGACCAGGAATCCCTACGCGGATGGAAGAGAGGGACACCGGCACCCGAGTCTGGGTCCCGGGCTTCCGTGCGGTCGGCTTTCCGCAGGTTGCAGCCAGGGCAGGCCCAGGCCAGATTGTTCAGATCCGAGGTGCCGCCTCGCGAGGTCGGCACAATGTGTTCGATATGAAAGGTGGCGCCCTGAAGTGCCTCGTGCATACCGCAGTACTGGCAACGCCGTTCCGCCCGCACTTCAACCTGCCGCGTGATCTCGCTCCAGGAACTCATAGCGGCTTGCGCCCCAGCAAATGCAGGGCTTTGGCGCGCACCAGGGCGATCGTTTCGCTGAGTTCGACGAGCGCTTCCAATTCCTCCTGCTCCGCTGGCGTCAAGGTGCCTTTGGTGTTGCGGTCCATAAGCCTCTGCAAGTGCCGGTCCGCCTTGGCGGGCAAGCGCAGAGCAGCCACAGCTTCAACCATTTCGAGGGGAGCTTCGACGACAGCGGTCATCGACAAGTCCTCCATTCTTGGTTTCGTGCGAACCCAGCAAGGCAACTGTTACCATTCTACATTCTGCCACATCCGGCTGTTAGGTTGGCCGCGGACAAAGGAGCTGGATACAGGCGCGGATCACTTCCGGATACTGCTCGGTCGTCAACAGCGCCTGGAACCGGTTCTGACCAATTGGTGTCGCTTGCCCGCATGGATCGTCTTTCGCGCTCACGAGTTCCCCTGACGGTCTAGTTCGGCAAGCAAAATTCGCAGAGAAAGGCTGAAGCCGGGCAAGACCTGCCCGCCGTCCAGCGTCTGCGCCTCGTCGAGCACTCGGGACTCTTCCGGGCCAGTGTAGACCGTGACCGTGCGGGTCTGGGGATCGACGAACCACACCAGGCGAACGCCCGCCGCGAAGTACTCGCGCAGCTTGCGTGTCATTTCCGCGTCCGTGTTGCCTTCGCTGAGGACTTCCACGGCCAGGTCCGGTGCCAGCTGAGGGACAGGGGCAGTAGGCACCTGCCGGCCGGGAAGCCGGTCCCAGGAGGTGAAGGCGACATCGGGAATCCGCACCAGGCCCGGAAACAGACGAACCATGCCGGCCTCACCACTCACCACGCCCAGATTCCGCGGGATGACAAAAGCCCTCAGAAGCGTGATCAGGGCACCGGCCAGCAGCGATTCGCGAAAGCCCATCGCCTTCTCCACCAGCACGCGGTCCACCAGTTCGCACAGCCGCTTCTCACGCCGGTGGATTTCAGGCACATCTTCCTCAGTGGCCGTGCCGGGCGCAGGATCAGCCAAGACACGGCTCGGAGAAATGCCGCCAAGGCGTTCTAAGAGGTCGGCCAGAGTCGGGGTGATATCGCTGGGAGTCAACAACACCGTCATGGCTGGTTCCTTTGTTCAGTGCGGCGTGCGAAGCAAGCAAGGCAACTGCTGCCATTCTACATCATCCTGCTCAGCGGCTCCCCTCCAGCTTCTCTTGCAGACGGCGCATCCCGCGCAACCAGCGATCGTAATCGTCCGCCTTGCGGTGGAAGTAGTCCGCCACCTCCGGATGCGGCAGGATGAGGAAGCGTTCCTCGGCCAGGCCGGCGACGACCGCCTCGGCCACCTGCTCGGGCTCCAACGCGTTCGCATGCAGCAGCGCGGCCACGCCTCCCGTGGTGCTGTGGAGCAGGTCGGTGCGGACCCCCTGAGGGCAGAGACAGGAGACCTTGATGCCCGCCCCGCCGTAGGTGATGGCCAGCCATTCGGCCAGGGCGACGGCGGCATGCTTGGTCACCGAGTAAGGTGCCGACCCGAGCTGGGTTAGCAGCCCCGCGGCCGAAGCCGTTTGCAATAGGTAGCCCTCGCCTCGGGCGAGCATGCCCGGCAGGACGGCCCGCGCCGCGTAGACGTGGGCCAGCACGTTCACTTCCCAGATCTGCTGCCAGTCGGCGTTGGCGGCCTCGACGCCCCCTTCCACGACGATGCCGGCGTTGGAGCAGAACAGGTCGATCGG
>JBGQLF010000342.1:0-8621 GCA_041499985.1 Gemmataceae bacterium | reverse complement strand
GATCGATCCCAGGATCGCCTCACGGTCCGGGATTCGGCTGGCCACGACGTTCTCCCGCTGGGCCAGCATCTCGTGGATGTATTCGTAAAACTCCCCGCTGCCATAACGGCTCTCGACCTGGCCGTAGCCGAACAAGTTTACCCTGGGTAGTATTTTCTCGCTGAGCAGCTCGATGCAGTGCGGAATATCGTCGCCCCAGTTATCGCCATCGGAGAAATGGAAGGCGTAAATATTCCATTGATCCGCCGGATAACGTGTATCGATCAGATGATTCGCCAACTCGTAGGCCGAACTGATCTTCGTTCCGCCGCTCTCGCGTGTGTGGTAGAACGTGTGCTCATCCACTTCCTGGGCGGCGGCGTCATGGATGATATAGGTTGTCTCGATCCCCTTGTAGTGTGCCTTGATCCACGTATCGATCCAGAACGCTTCGATGCGGACAATTTCCTTCTGCTCGTCCGTCATGGAGCCGGACACGTCCATCATGTAGATGATGACGGCCACGCTCTCTGGCTTCCGAACTTCTTTCCAGCTGCGGTATTGCTTGTCCTCCCGCACAGGCACCACGATCGGCCGTGCCGGGTCGTAGATCTGCGAGGCGATCTGGCGTTTGAGGGCGCGCTTGAAAGTGCGCTTAAAGTGACGCAGCGACTCGGGACCAGCCTGACGAATGCCCGTATAGCGGTCCCGAGTGGTGACGATATTCTTTTTGCCGCGCGGCTCGATGCGCGGCAACGCCAGCTCTTCGCCCAGGATGGCCGCGAGTTCCTCCATCGTGAGCTCGACTTCCAGGATGTGCCCCCCGGGCTGATCCCCGGCGCCATGGCCACCCTGACCGGGCTGCGGTGGACCGAGCGGCTGCCCAACGTCGCCATCGCCCTGACCGGCGCCCGCGGATCCCTTGGTACCGTAGCGGAACTGAGGAATGTCAATTTGCGGCAGAGGGATGCTGACGAGGTCCTTGCCCTTTTGACCAATCATCTCGCCGCGGCTGATGTACTTGCTGAGATTGCTCTTCACCTTGCCGCGGACAAGCTTGCGAAACCGCTGATGATCACGCTCAATCTTCTGACCCACGGCAGCCCTCATTTCAGGGGTCAGGGATCAGGGGTCAGGGATGAGAACTGTGTCCTGATCCCTGATCCCTGATCCCTCGAAGCTACTTCTTGGCGTGTCCGCGTGCGAAGATGCTGGCCACGAAGCTCAGCACGTCGGTCGCGCACACGTCACAATAACCATAATTGCGAATCAACCGGCTCTTGACTACGTCGATCTTCTCCTGCGTGGCCTTGTCCACCACGCTGGACACCAGGCTCGTCAGCTTGATCGTGTCCTTCTGATCCTCGAACAGCTTCATTTCCAGGGCCTTTTGCAGCCGTTCGTTCGTCTTGTAGTCGAAGCGCTTGCCGTCGATCGCCAAGGCGCCGATGTAGTTCATGATCTCACGCCGGAAGTCGTCCTTGCGACCTTCTGGAATGTCGATCTTCTCTTCCACCGAGCGCATCAGTCGCTCGTCCGGCTCTTCGTAGTTGCCGGTGTAGCGGTTGCGGACCTTTTCACGCTGCGTGTACGCCTTGACGTTGTCGATGTAGTTCGAGCACAGGCGCGTCAAGGCGTCCTCATCGGCGGCGATGGCACGCTGCACCTCGTTCTTGACGAGGTCTTCGTATTCCTCTTTGACCACCGAGAGCAGTTCCCGGCAATGCTGGAGCTGTTCCTGGCTCGTGATCAACGAGTGGTGCCGCAGGCCTGTTTCCAGCTCATGCAACACCATGAACGGGTTGACACACCCTTCTTCGGGATGGGCCACCAGCGCGTTGCTGATCTTGTCCTGGATGTAGCGCGGACTGATGCCATGCATCCCTTCATTGAGCGCTTCGCGCTTCAGCTCGACGACGTTATCCTCGGTAAAACCGGGTAGCGTTTTGCCGTTATACAGTTTCAGTTTTTGCAGCAAGGTCAGGTTCGCGTGCTTGGGCTGCACCAGGCGCGTCAGCACGGCCCACATGGCCGCGATCTCGATCGTGTGCGGGGCGATGTGCTTGCCTTTGACACGCTCGGCATTGAAGTCCTTTTCGTAGATCTTGATCTCGTCCTTGAGTCGGCTCACGTAGGGGACGTCGATCTTGACGGTGCGGTCGCGCAAGGCTTCCATGAACTCGTTGTTTTGCAGGCGCCTGTACTCCGGCTCGTTGGTGTGTCCCAGAATCACCTCGTCGATGTCGGTCTGGGCAAATTTTTTCGGCTTGATCTTGTGTTCCTGCGAGGCGCCCAAGAGGTCGTAGAGGAAGGCCACGTCCAGCTTGAGCACTTCGATGAACTCGACCAGGCCGCGGTTAGCGATATTCAATTCGCCGTCGAAGTTGAAGGCCCGCGGATCGCTGTCGGTGCCGTACTCGGCGATTTTGCGATAGTTGATGTCGCCGGTTAGCTCGGTCGAGTCCTGGTTTTTTTCATCCTTGGGTTGGAAGGTGCCGATGCCGATGCGATCCTGCTCCGAGAGGATCAGGCGATAAGCCTTGACTTCGTCGAGCATGCGGTGCCAGTCGCCGTCGTACTTGGCGATCCGCTCGGTGTACATCTGCCGGCAGAAGGGGCAGAGCTCGCCCCAGTTCAACACCTGGACCTCGTTGGGCGCCCGCCCTTCATTGAGGCGCGCGAGCAGGGCCGGCCGGAGCTCGTGCGGCACCAGGCGCAACGGATCCTCGTGCATGGGGCACTTTTGCCAGATGCCACCTTCGCCCTTCCAGGCGAAGGAGAAGAGCATGCCCTCATCGCTGCGCGAATACTGCTCCAAGCCCTTCTTGAGCAGCCGCGCGATGGTGCTTTTCGAGCTGCCCACCGGGCCATGCAGCAAGAGCACCCGGCGTTCGGTGCCGTAGCCCTTGGCCGCCGACATGAAGCAGTTCGCCAGGAGCATCAGCGGGCGATCGAGCCCGTAAATCGCGTCGCCTTGCTGGGCCGCGAACTCGGTGAAGAAGCGGTAGCGCGTGATCTTCTCTTTGTTTTCGTACACGTCCTCGGTGCCGTGGGAGAGGATCATGTCGTAGAGTCGCTGATACGCCGTGCGCGTCACCTCCGGGTGCTCGCGCACGATGTCCAGGTACTCGTCGAAAGTGCCCTCCCAATGCTTCTTACGGTAATCGCCGAGATTCAACTGCTGGCGAAGAGCATTGAGGATCGCCTTGCCCGTGGCCATTTGAGTCACCTCCCTCAGGGCGGCGCGGGTCGGCGCGACCGCCGAAAAAGCTTACCTGGTCTCCGATCTGAGCCGGACTGTTCCGATCCGTAAGAAAAACAACACCCCGCTGACTCGAACTGGAGGGCCTTTCCCTCCATCCTCCGAGAGGAGTCGGGATCGTTGCAAGGGTCCCGGGTTGGCGGTGCGCAAACGGAATGAAGGTGTTACGTTTGAAGTATCGTCAGGGGGAAACACGGCCAAACAACCGGGTCGGCTCTGTTCGGGTGCCTTCCCTGCGCCCTTGCCCCTTCTTGCTCTCTTGCAACCTTCGTACCAATTCTACGTCGGACAAGTGCATCTGGTCAAACGACGCGTACGGGATGCGGTCGACCGGTTTTGCCGACTCTCTTGTCCGATGCCCTCTCTCTGGAGTACCAGCGGTCCGAAGAGCCGCCGGTGCCTGCAACGATGACGATCACGCAGGCAATTGCTAAAACCTACTGATCCCACCTAATAGCAGCATACGCTGATGAGGCAGGGTATTGTCAAGACCGGTTTCACAATTGGCGGGCAGGAAAGAGGCCCCGCGGCGTTGCGGCGCCGCCACTTGGGGCGAAACCGGTGGATGCCGAACCGGTTGCTCTGGACGTCGTCGCCAGGTTCGTGTTACAGGCGACTGTCCGGAGTTGGCCGCCCACCGGCACCCGGAACCGAACTCAGCGCTTCAGGAGGCAGATCATGCGCAACTTACTGGCATTCTTCGCGGCCATGCTGTTGATGTTCCTCGGGGTCGGCTGGTATCTGGGCTGGTACAAAGTTCAAAGCGCCCCGGCTCCTCCCGGACATCGCGCGGTGAACATCGACGTTCACACCGACAAGATTAGCGAAGATGTGCGCAAAGGGAAGGAAAAACTGAGCAACGCCCTCGAGAGCGGGCAGCACGACGAGAGTGGCAAGCACGCCGAGACCAATAAAATGGGTCCGATGAAGCCCGCGGCGAAGGACTAACCACTTGAGAGCTGGCCCCTTGGGGCTTCTTGCCTTTCGGAGTGTGCGCGGCACATGAATTGCCCTCGCGGCGCCGGATGCACTACGTCAGCAGGCGAAGCAACGTATCCGCAGCGGCTTGCGCAAACGCTGGATCGTTGAGGTGCAAATCGAGTTCAACGAGCTCGACGTGTGGACTCATCCAGTGGCGCAGGCTCTGAACGAGCGCGGCGTCCGCTTCGGGCCACCAGAACGGCTTCCCGGCCGCATCGATCGCCGAGACGCCGCGCAGCGGTACCAGCACCGCGGTCGGCCCCCTGGCCGCGCTCGCCTTCAGGGCAATCTGCTTGCCCAGCTGGTCGTTTTCATCCGGCGTGGTGCGCATCAGCGTCACGGTGGGGTTGTGCTGGTAAAAGCGCCGGCCGCGAAACTTCTCCGGCACCGTTTCCGCCGGTCCAAAGTTCACCATATCCAACGCCCCCAGGGAGATGACCTGCGGCACACCGTGCAGCCCCGCCGCCGTCAAGCGATCCCGTCCCGCCGTCAGCACACCGCCGACCAATTCATCAGCCAATTCTGTGGTCGTCAGGTCGAGCACGCCGCGAATCAGGCCGTCGGCGATAAAGCTTTCCATCGTTAGGCCGCCGGTTCCGGTGGCGTGAAAGACAAGGACCTCGTAAGCGGCTTGTTCGAGGAGCTTGCGCGCCGCCTCGACGCAGAGGGTGGTCACGCCAAACATGGTCGCGCTGATCAAGGGCTTGACGTCGACGCCGGCTACGGGCGCCGGCCGGCGCTGCACCATGCCGGCCATGGCAGCAGCGGCGTTGGCCAGAACGGTTCGGCTGATGCGATTGAGACCACTGATATCCACAACCGAGTGCAGCATGAGGATGTCGCGCACACCCACATAGGGTCGGACCTGGCCGCTCGCAAGTGTGCTGACCATGAGCTTGGGCACACCGAACGGGAGGGCGCGCATCGCCGCGGTGCCGATGGTGGTGCCCGCGGAGCCGCCGAGGCTGAGGATGCCGTCGACTTGGCCTTGGGTGTGCAATTCAGCGACCAACTTGGCGGCCCCCCTCGCCGCGACTTCGATGGCCTGGCCTCGATCGGCTGCCCGAACGATGGCGTTTAGCGAGGCGCCGCCGGCACGGAAGACCTGTTCCCGATCGATCTCGGGCGTGAAGGTGGGTGGTTGCAGCACCCCCGCATCGATCGAAAGTGTTTGCAGGCTTGCCTCGTGGAGCAGAGTGCGAATGAACTGGAATTCCACGCCTTTGGTATCCAGGGTGCCGAGGAGAACAATGGGCATGGCAGCGCATCTCCCGCTTTGCGAGCAAGTCGGGACAGGTTACAATCAGCATTGTGTCGTCATTGTAAAGGCTCGGATACGGATACGCCGTAGCAAACCACGAGTGAAGCGATGATTACCACGAAAGAAAAGCTCCTCCAGGTCCTGGACACCTTGCCGGAGACGCGCGTCTGCGAGGTACTGGACTTCGCGCGGTTTCTGCGCTGGCGGGAAGAACAGGAAAAACAGGAGCGGGAGGATTGGCAACGCTTCGGACAAGCGCAGCTGGCTAAAGCTTATGGCCCGGATGAACCAGAGTACACCGAGGCCGATTTGAAACCGGAACTCAATTCATGAATCCCGGCGACGTCGTCTTGGCTCGCCTGCCTCAAGTCGGCGGTGGTCCGCCCAAACTCCGACCGGCTTTGCTCTTGGCAGTGCTTCCGGGAGCCTATCAAAAGTTGTTCTGCGGCATTAGCACGCAGTGGCAACAGATCCAGGCCAACTGGGATGAGCTCATCTATGCGGGGGATGTCGATTTTCCCAGCAGCGGCCTACGCCATGACTCGGTGATCCGCTTGAGCTTCTTGGTTGCCACCGAAGCCGCTGATGTCAAGGGCATCATTGGTCGCATTGATCTCCATCGCCTCGAGCGCTTGCGAACGCGCTTGGCGGATCACCTTCGTCCTTAGCCTCGATCGGTGTGGCTGCGACCAGACGCTGGTTCGTTGGCACCTATCGCAGGAAGTTCTTATGAGCTTGTTCACACGCGAACAGTGTCTCCACCGCCTGCGCGCCCAACTCGCCGCCGGCAAGCCGATTATCGGCGGCGGCGCCGGTACCGGCATCAGTGCCAAGTGTGCCGAGGCCGGCGGCATCGACCTGATCATCCTCTACAACTCGGGCCGTTTTCGCATGGCCGGGCGCGGCAGCCTCAGTGGCCTGATGCCGTATGGCGACGCCAACCAGATCGTCCTGGACATGGCCCGTGAAGTGCTGCCCGTCGTACGCCACACACCCGTCTTGGCTGGCGTCGGCGGCCCCGATCCGTGTCGCATCATGACGCTGTTCTGGCGCGAGATTCAGGCGGCCGGTTTCAGCGGGGTGCAGAACTTCCCGACGGTGGGTCTCATCGACGGCGTCTTCCGCCAGAACCTGGAAGAGACTGAAATGGGCTTCGGCCTGGAAGTGGACATGATCCGCGAAGCCAGCCTGTTGGGCTTGCTCACCTGCCCGTATGTCTTCACGGAGGAAGAAGCCCGGGCGATGGCCCAAGCCGGTGCGGATGTACTGATCCCGCACATGGGACTGACGACCAAGGGCACCATCGGCGCTCGGACGGCGTTCACGCTGGATGAAGCGGCCCAGCGCGTGCAGCGCCTGCACGATGCCGCCAAGAAAGTGAAGCCGGCCATCCTGGTGCTGTGCCACGGCGGACCGATCGCGGAGCCGGAGGATGCGCAGTACATCCTGGAACACACGCAAGGCGTAGTCGGCTTCTTCGGTGCTTCGAGCATCGAACGGCTACCGACCGAGGTGGCGATCACCGGGTGCGTACGGCGTTTCAAGGATCTCAAATACCGCTAGGATGGCAAGACTTGGTTGAGCCGCGAGCCTCGGGCGCGGCTCGCGGCGAAGCGCAAGTTACACGCTATTTCAAAAAGGTGTCTGGAACTGTGATTCTAGAGTTCCAGACACCTTTTTGAAATAGCGTGTTAGTAGCGGAAGATGAAGTCCAGCGTCAGCCGGAAATCGAGCAAGTCCTTGCCTCCCGTGAGGGGAAATTCCGCGGCGAGGCCGGTCTGGAGGTGCTCCGTGTACTTGTAGCGGAAGCCGACCGCCATGCTCACTTCGTTCATCCCGGCTACCCCGCGCGAGCCGAAGTTGAAGAGATCGCGGCCTTCAAAATCGAGAGCCGTCGCCTGGCCGCTGCGCGTATAGTGGAAATAATTCAGCTCGATCAAGGGATAGTAGCGGTGTGCCTCCACGATATCGAAGTCCAGGTGCAGGCTGGTGTAGAAACTCTCGGTTCGCTGGTTGTCGGTCCGGAAATTGTAGCCCAACGTGCCCATGGCATTGAAGCTACCGTAGGAAGTACGGCCAAAATTCTGGGCCATGCTCAGGTAGGGTGCCAACGTCAGGTCGCCGGTCTCCTGGAACACCTTTTTTGGACCGGCGGGAATCTCGAAGTTCAGGCCGACGGCCCCGAGGGTGCGGGTGCTGTCATTGCGCAAGAAGGTGTATTTCGGCCCGATGTTAATCTCGGAAATGCCAACGTGATCGTTAAAACCGGCCTCGTGATTGTGCGGCTCCATCCAGATCAGGCCCAGTTTGTTCATCACGATGGAGAAGCGGTCGCACAAGGCCACACGCGCTTGCAGACCAAAGAACTCGACGTCGCCGCCCTGGAAGATCCAGTTCCGGTGCGGCGTCGATTGAAAGAGGAAGATCGGCCGGACCTCGGTCAGGGAGCGGGGATCCTCGAACAGGAACGGGTTGCTCACCGGCGAGATGAAGCCATCGAAGGCGTGATCGCTCTCGAAGCAGTGTTTACCGTCGCAGCCACCCACGCCCGGAATGCTCCCCAACCAGCGCCGGGGCGCTTCCAGGAACGAGTTGCCGGGGGCCGGACTTTGTGACACCATGCCGCAATTGTAGCGCTCGGCCGGTGCGATCGGCGCAATGGGGACGCCGGCTCCGGCTGGTGGCACGAGCGTCGGCCCCCTCGGGTCGGGGCTTTGGCCACGAATAATAGGTTGCGGGGTTGTCGGCGGCGCTTCCAGGTACGCGACGGGTCGAACCGATCCGGCGGACGGAGTGCTCCGTAGGGACTCGGAATCGGTTGCGGCACTCAGGGGCACGGGACGCCCGAGCGCGACGGCCGGTGGTGGGTTCGCCATCGGCGCCTGCATGGTGATGACTGGACGCGAAGACGCCGGGCGCCGCGAGGCCTCCTGTGCGGGCGCGCTCGCCAGCGCCATACCCAGGGATAGACCCAAGCTTCCAGCCCAGATGCCGCGCATTGTGTCGCCCTCCCTGGCGCCGCGCTGACGAACTCAGCCCTTGGTTGATTTCGGCATGTCGCCGGCGCTGCCCGTAGCCCTTTGTATAGGCGGAATGCGTTTGCGAACTCGGCGGACGAAGCATATGCTGCACAGCCGG
>JBGQLF010000341.1:0-8627 GCA_041499985.1 Gemmataceae bacterium | reverse complement strand
CTCGGCAAGTTGCAAACTTGCCGCCACAATGCTGTTACCCAGAACACAGCCGATCTGAACCATGCCGCATTTCCTGAAGTGCGGATCGTTGGGGAATGACGAGGCCGATTCCACTGCGGGATATGTCCCGAACCGTGGCTGCCATCCAGTCGTTGTTCTGGGAGGATTCTCCAAACAGGTCACAACAGGAAGCCGGCACCTGCGTGGCGTAGCGCACTTCAATCCGGCGGTTCGTCGCACTCGCTGCCTGGCTACCTCCCGATTCCGACAAGAAAGCTTGCTCGGCCATAAGCCCCTCGCGCATGTGCTTTTGGCAACCAACCCTTCTCCAAGAATAGGGCAAGGAATGCAGTTGATTGAAGGCACGGAGTGGTAACCCCCTCTTTCGCCTGCGAGGGATATACCACAGACAACGCTCGCGCCCGTTTTGCCGGCCGGTCTCTAGGTGCTGCTCCCCTTTGCGGGTCCCAGCTGGAATGGCCCTCGGTACCGCAACCCCAGGTTGCAGCTGCGTCTGCGGGCCGGCAAAAGGGGCGGATCTTGGGCGGGAAGAAGGCTCTGCGACCCATGCGCAGAATCTCCTTGTCGTTGATGGTCGGTCACGATGACCGACTATCCGACCACCATAGGCCTCCAGGGTCAGTGCGGGTAAGTCGCGTTCGGTAGGTCTTTTCTGTCATTAGCGGCGGGTGGGATCGAACCACCGACACGCGGCTTATGAAGCGCTTGGGACTCCTGCAAAGAAGCACTGAAAACTCCAGGCACAGGCTTAACTTACGCCATTTCCTGGCACTGTGCAAGATGCAAGCAAGCCGTGCAAAAAACTGCGAGAAAACACGGTAGGCGAGCCTCCAATCCGGTAGCAATCCGGTAGTCACTTGGGTCATTCCGGAGCAGCGGCTTTTGCATCCGCTGCTCTACACCGTGGTCCACCCTGTCCAGGCATCCAACGCGGTAGTCACCCCCCTGGTCGTTCCTGGCCGAGTAATCCTGGTTCTTCTTCCTGCTGCGGCTCTTTTCTTCCCGCTGTGGTTCTTCTTCCTGCTGCGGCTCTTCATCGTCATCTTGTGGTTGCTGCTCCCACTGTGAGAAGCTGGTTTGATTCTCCGCGATCCTTCCCTCTACCGAGAGGAGCAGAATGCGGACGTCGTGTCCGCAGCCCACAGCTTCTTCTGCGTCGCCAGGCACGTCGCACTCAATTGCCGAACCGCTCCGCTGGGGGGATAGCAAGTTGGGCCTCCAGCCCGGCGGACCATGCCGCCACCGCACCAGGCACGCGACCTCGCATCGTGCTCGGGGGCGGATGACGCGGACTTCGCGAAGAGTGGATGCCAGCTCGCTGGGGTAAAGTGAAAGTCACCAGCAGGTTCCCCAGCCACAACACGGAGTTGGTCTGGCCTACGGGCGCGCTGTGGCTTTGGCCGGCTGCATGCGCAGCCTCGTCCAACCCCAGCAGCGCGCCCGTTGACGACCAGACCGGTCCGTGTTGTGGCTGTACAGGAAGCGGCAAGACGGAAAGAGGGAAAGGGAGAGGGAAGGGGAGGCAGCAAGATGGCAAGTATCCCCGCCACAGCCATTCTGGGATGGCACCAGCCGAGGCACCGAGCACGCCATCGAGCAAGCCCGGCAACGCGGCATCTAGCTACATATCTACACTCCCTGAGCCACCAGCAGCACCATCGGCGATCCTTCCCTCTACCGAGAGGACCTGAATGCGGACATCGTGTCCGCAGCCGACAGTTGCTTTCTGCGTTACTCGCACTCAATTGATGAGAGATGGAGAAGTTGCGCTTCGCGTCGGAGTTCGACGTATCCCGATGGAGCAGCAGTCGGCGAACCCTTGCAGGGCCTTATCGCCGACTGCTGCAAGTTGGTCATTCCGACACCACAAGTATCACACTTCAACGTCCAACAAGGCACCAACGTGCCCATGATCATCCCGACACCACGATCTCTAACAAGCGCGAAGTCTTCCGACCCAGTTCAACGTCATAGCCAAGAGCCTCTCTCTGTTCCGCTGACTTGAGAAGACAGACGAGTTGAGGCGCTTCGCGAGACAGTACAAGTAATCAGCGAGCAGAGCAGCACCCCGACAGCCCAGAGCACAGCAGACAGTACCATGAGCACGAGTTGAGAGAGACGAGCCTGACCGGCGCGAGCAGCACAACAGCCCGACAGCCCAACGTCAGCACGCGAGCGCGACCAGTCTCACACAGCAGCCAGACACTGAGCGCTTCAGAACCTTAAATGATCGCACATGAGAACGTAATTTTCCGTGTTTTTCCGGCTTTTCTTGCAAACCACCGTTGACATGTACTACCCATTCTGATACAATACCTACATCTGAAATGAAGTGAGGCCAGCGGTGTTATCAGCACCCTGGCCTCTGGGCAGCCCTAGTAGGAGGGCCACCAGTGGCCAGTTATATCACCCTTCGGCATTGCACACCAGCCCGGAATGTCCCCAAGATTCTCAAGGAAGGTCTTCGACCTGAAAAGTCTAAGACTGCTAGGTCCGAGGTCTGGCTTTGCCAGCCCAAGAGCCGCACGGCGTGGGCCGTCATCCATGTCGCCCATCGCCACCACACCAACTTCGACCGACTGACTATTCTTGAGGTCCGTGTTCGACGGGATCGGCTCCAGCGCCGGCGAGCCGGCCTGTACAGCTGCCGGCAGCTGATCCCGCCTTCCCAGATCGTCGCATGCGAATCTGTGAATGAGTTGTTCTGAGCGTTCCCTGCCGGGTATCCCCGAGCAGGCGAACGGCTCGTTGCCGTCAGCGGCGCTCGGGGACCCGGCTCCTTTCCGGAGGCCGGTCCATGAACTGTGAACACCGCGAGCTGGGAGCTGATGTCGAGGGCGACTACGTCGTGACCTACTGTTCGGCTTGCCACCAGACCGTGTTCATCGAAGCCATCACCGACATTCTCAACGCGGATTACGAAGAGGAGGTCATTCGTCAAACCCTCCTCCTGGCCCACCACGATCAAGCAGCTTAACCCACGGGAGCTTCCCTGTCCGTCGAAAGGCTGACGGACAGGGACTCCGGACTTCGTTGGAGGAACGATCGATGCGAGCCTTGTCCATTTGCCAGCCGTTCGCCCACCTGGTTCTCCTTGGCCACAAGCAGTACGAAACCCGCTCGCGGGCGACCCGTTACCGCGCCCCCGTGGCGATCCACGCCAGCCTGCACCAGGAGCGGCACTGCCGGGAGGTCTTCGAGAACCCCTTGGTTCGCCCTCTGCTCGAACAGGCCGGTTTCGCCCGTCTGAAAGACATGCCCACCGGTGCCATTCTGGGCACGGTGGAGATCGTCGATTGCATCCCGGTCGGGCTGTTCACCGGCGTCGATCCTGACCTGCACCTCTTTGCCCTCAGCGATCTGGAGTTCGCCACAGGCCTGTGGAGCCGCGGGCGATGGGCCTGGCGTTTGTTTCAGGCCCGCCTCTGGCGTCAGCCCGTGCCCGTGGCCGGCCAGCTCGGCATCTGGCGTGTGCCCGACGAGGCCCTCCAGAGCGTCACACAGCCCGGCGTCGTGCGTTGGTAACGGACCCACCAGACTGCCCAGGACGCGCCTCCGAACGTCCTGGGTGATCTGGTGGGCCTGTACGGTCAGGGGCGAGTCCTGCAAGGACGGGTGACGGTCCGTTGGGCGTCGAATCGCTGTGTCTTCTGTCTTTCCGGAACAGAGAGAGGCTAGGCTCCCCGCCAATGAGGGGCCTGCACGGAGTGCTCGCGGCATGGCCCGCGAAACTGCAACTCGTTGTCTGCCGCGGCATCGCGGCACTTCTTATCCATTTCTCAAAAGTTGAGTGCACGTGCCTGGCGTGCAGAAAGCAACTGTAGGCTGCGGCCTGGACGGCCACATTCCTCCGCTCTCGCCTAGAGGGAAGGATCGCCTGAGAGCTAGGTAGAGAGTCCGCTGTGGCAAAGGGATACTTCAGGTAGCAAAATGAGGCGAACGGTGGGGCCAAAACCGAGGAAAGGCGTCCCCCGGCAGCAGCGGGCAAGCCTGTAGCGGTTGCAAAGGCGCTAACCGGATCGGTAACGACCAACCACATTGCCGTCTTTGTCCCGAAGCTCCACCTCCAACGACTGCTTGAGAGTGATCGTGTCCTGCACGCCGATCATGATCTTATTAAGGAAGGAGAGG
This sequence comes from Gemmataceae bacterium, assembly GCA_041499985.1. Lineage (GTDB taxonomy): Bacteria > Planctomycetota > Planctomycetia > Gemmatales > Gemmataceae > JBGQLF01. Next base: position 4,475 of record JBGQLF010000341.1, on the reverse strand, counting down.
ATGTACTCATGCCGTGTGCTGTTCTCGTTGAACTGCACGCTCACAATGTTCTCCGCGGCTGCAACGCGCTCAGCACCCTCTTGAAGACCGAGAGGACTGACTATAATTCCACCTTCCGCTCCGCTGTCGAGAATACGATACGCTAGCGCCCCCACTCTCTCTTGGTTCTGCCTGGAGGTGGTGAACCGGCGACACTCAACAATGACGAAGCCTGTATCGCCTTTGCGGAATCCTTTCGCATCGATCCGCCAGGTAGTCCCCGAGCGCTGCCCGTCTACCTCCTGTTTGCCTTCGACCCGCTCCAGGCCAAATTCACTTGCGAACTGGTTGAGGAGGTAAGCAGCCACCTGTTCGTAGGTTTCCCATTTTGCCATCGGCAACCTCCCGGATCGCCTAAGGAATAAGCTCAGTAGCCGCGAACGCTGAGTTGACATGCCCCTCCGGCCCGCCGTTGTGCCGGCCAGGTCAGCTAATCTTTCCAAGCTCGTCCTGGACCGCTTGTTTGAATCCGCGCAACTCTTTCAATTCCAATTTTAGCTCATCCACGAGTGCTTCCAAGGTTTTCAGCCGGGCCCTATCTGTTTCCAAGCTTGCCAGTTCGTTCAAGACCGCCTGCAAGTCCCATTCGGCGACCTGAAAAGTGGTGATGCTTGAACGACGGCACCACGTGCATTCATGCCTTCGCCTGAAGCCCTTTAGAGTGATCTTGCCAGCCTTTTTGGAAACCTCCTTTGGTGATCCCTTCACCTCAGTGGCTCTGTCTTGGTTGCAATCAGGACAGCGCCGCGTCTGCGTCTGATTTGGCATGGGAAGACCTCCTTTTGCGTAATGGGAGTTCGCTGCGCCAGAAGAAGAGAGCCAGTGGAAGTCTAGCTCGCAGTGGCGCCCAATTCGGGGTAGGGCTCCCTAACAAAGGCCGTGAAGGATGTACCCATGTCGCCTCTAGTGAACGTGCCGTTTTTGCGGCCGTCAATTTCTTTTGAGGCCAGGATAGCCGCACTGCTCCCACGGATGCCTGCACAGATGCGAGCGCTCGGCATGGATGCTGGGGCCCAGATGGCCAGAGGCAGGATGCCGGAGGAGCGGCCGGCATGCCAGTTCGAGAAGACAAGAGCGCAACCGAGCCATAGCCGTCGGCTCAATCATCCGAAGCTTCTAGCTCGCCCATCAGAGAAGCCATCGTTGTGCCCAGGGCTGTTGCCAGTTGGCGGACAACCTCGATGGAGGGCATTCGCTGGCCACGCTCCAACAGGCTGATATAGGTCCGGTGCAGCCCCGCTTTGTCGGCCAGTGCCTCTTGACTCAAGCCAGCCGCGTGCCGCCTTCGGCGGACAATGTTCCCAAACTTTTGCTGAAGCGTCTCCACTCCGAGGCAGTGGACAACACCCCAGCGTTTCCTGCCACAGACAGTTGTCTGTCAGACAATTGTATTCAACAAGCCCTACGTGTACACTCGCGGCGTGCTTCCAACTGGTCACGAGGAGCTGGCTGTCTTCTGCTAACCCGTCACGGGACCCTGGGCGCCCCTTATGGCGCTCCTTAGCTTTCTGGGGCAGGTCATGAGCCACAAACCCAAAGGCAAGCCTCCCGAGTGGTCCGAGTTGGCCGTGCTGCTGATGATGGGCTGGTTGGTCCTGTTCGGGCTGGCGACCAGCCGCCGGACACTGCCGGAGTGGCTCATGGCGCTCGGCGTCGGCGCCTTTGTGCTCTTCTACGTCCGCCTTTGGGACTTGACTCTCAGGCAGGCGCGGACATCACCGCCACTGACCCGTGGTCAGTGCCTCGGGAATGCGGCGTTTTTCCTTGCCGGGGTGGCAGTGACGGGGCTGTTGCTCTGGTGGTTGGGATAGGCCACTGAGTGCGCTAACAGCGCTCCCGTCTACGCGGCCCGAGCCGCATGGCCACGCCGCAGGACCTACTCGCTGATGCCGACCCAGCCAGGCAACCGCTGCAACACGGGCTTTCCACGCTTTTCGCCCTTTCCACGCGGGGACGCAGATGCCGACCCAGCCGAGCAACCGCCGCTACAAGCCGTCAAGCCGTGATACTGGCCGAACGGCCACCCAAATCCTACGGGAACAATTGTTTTGGAACTTTCAAAAATACTTGAAAATCAGACTGCCGCCACCCCAAATACTGTACATAAAGTCACATATAATTGGTTTTCTCGCTGCATTTGGCAACTGCTCGCGCTGTTTGGGCCTGCTTCCAGGGCAGCCGTTGGGGCGCGGGAAGACGCCAAAATCAGGCTGAAAGGGCTCGGGACAATACCGAATCAGGGCAGTTTCAGCGCAGTTTAGGCACCCATAGCAGGCGTTTCAGCGCGCACCCGCCCGCCGGTTTCTGGAGAGAGCAGTCCTTGCGAAATCCTTCTCAAACTACCTAGACTTCTCATTCTGCGCAACTTGTGCTAGACTGTTAGTGGCCCGAAGCATCAAGCTTTGGAGGTACTAGCCCCCTGACGCATGGGCAGGGGAGGGAGGTACTAGAAGTCAGTCTGCCGCAGGGCTTGCGACCTGAGGACCGGGTCGAACGAGAATGGCAGGGAGGATCTGATGCGAGCAGCTACTAGTCTTCCTCCGAGGTACCTATGTCCCTTCTGCATGAACAGACCCTGTCTCTGTCCGAGGCCAGCGCGCGCGTCCCCAGTTTTCGAGCCCACCACAAAACGCACGTTTCCACTGTGGTACGCTGGATCACCAAGGGAGCCTTGGCTCCCGACGGCCAGCGGGTGCGTCTCCAAGCTGCGCGCATTGGTGGCAGATGGATTACCTCGGTCGAGGCCCTTGAGCGCTTCATTCACGCCCTGACCCCCGCCGCCAAGAGCGCGGACACGCCGAGGCAGCCGACGAGCCGCCAGCAAGCCAGCCGCCAGCAGGCTGTCGACCGGCAGCTCGACGCCCTCGGCATCTGAGACCAGTCCGTCCACTTTCTTGGGTACAACCACCTTCGTCCCATGAGCGTTTCTCCAAGCGAACCCAACCCGCGCCTTTCCGCGGGCCTGTCGTACCTGGACGCCAGTTGGTCCGCGCTCTGGCTCTGTCCAGCTGACCACGCGAGCGTCTACGCGCGCCACCTGGCTATTTGCCAGCGGCCGGGCAAAACGCCGCTCGGTCGCTGGAAGCATTGCCAGCAGCAACGCTCTACGCCTGAGCAGCTGGAGGAGTTTGCGCGCCGATGTCCCGCCGGCAACATCGGCATCGTTCTCGGCCAAGTCAGCAACCTCATCGGTTTGGATATCGATGGCCCCGAGGCGGAGCTGCTGCTCGCTGAACTCAGTGGCGGCGAGCTGCCGGAAACCCTGGAGTTCAGCACACCCAACGGCGGAAGGCGCTTGCTCTATGGCCTGCCGGACGGTGTGATCGTTCCGAAGCGGCGTTTCGATCGGGCCACCAGCCACGTCATCGTCCTCGGCGAGGGGAGCCTTACCGTCATGCCGCCGTCGCGCCTGTTGAACGGCGAGTACACCTGGGCGAGCGGAGGCCGGCCGGGGGAAATCGAACCCGCTGTTTGTCCCGCCTGGCTCCTCAACGCGGCACCCAAGGAAGGACCCAAGGGACGACCAGGGGTTGGGGGCTTTTCCTCCACACCATCCCCCGCAGGCCTCGACCGCCGGCTGCGACGGGCCCGCGACTATCTGGCCACCATCGACCACTCGATTCAGGGTCAGAACGGCAGCAAGCTGCTGTGGAAAGCGGTCTGCAAGCTAGTGGGCAAGTTCCAGCTTCCCGGGGACGTGGTACTTGACCTGCTGCGGACCGACTTCAACCCGCGCTGTGAGCCGCCCTGGAGCGAGGGGGAGCTGGTTCATGCCGTGGACCGCGCCCGGACTCATCATACCGAGACGCCCGTCGATGATGACGATTCACCACCTCTGAAAACTGAGAAAGAACCGCTGATGATCCATACCTGCCCTGGCAGGCCTCCGGTCCACGGACCCGGCACGGCCAAGAAGCACACCCTTGCGGAACCTGCGGTCTTGCTCCTCGCGCCACCGGCGCCGCCCGCTGCCGCTGCCTTCCACGGCTTGGCCGGTCAACTAGTGCGGCTTATCGAACCGCACAGTGAAGGCGATCCCGTAGCCCTTTTGGTGCAAATCCTGGTCGCCTTCGGCAACTGCATTGGCCGCACCGCTCACTTTATTGTCGAGGGCGATACTCATTACCTGAATCTCTTCGCCGTCCTGGTGGGCATGTCCAGCAAGGGCCGCAAAGGCTCCTCCTGGGGCCAGGTCAAGAAGTTCTTCAGCGCCCTGGAACCGGATTGGGCCAAGGAGTGCGTGAAGAGCGGCCTGACCAGCGGTGAGGGCCTTATTTGGGCCGTCCGCGATCCCATCTGGAAAACCGAGCGCGTCAAAAAGAACGGCAACACGGAATACGAAGAGCTCCAGGTCGATGCCGGCGTTCAGGACAAGCGCCTGCTCTGTTACGAACCGGAGTTCGCCTCGCTGCTCAAGGTCATGGACCGCCAGGGCG
>JBGQLF010000340.1:0-8648 GCA_041499985.1 Gemmataceae bacterium | reverse complement strand
GGACTGGGAAGACGCCTCGGCTTACGAAGGCAAGCCATGAAGGTCAACCGGGGCGACATGATTCTCCTCGACCACCCCTTCAGCGACGCCCGCGGCTCCAAGGTGCGCCCCGCGCTCGTGGTGCAGGACGATGCGCGCAACGCTCGGCTGACGGAGACCATCGTAGCCCTCATCACGAAGAACTTGCAGCACGTGGGCACGGACCGGACGCAGCTCCTGATTGACGTGGCCACGGCGGACGGCAAGGCGAGCGGGCTGAACCTCAACTCCGCCGTGAAATGCGGCAAGTTGTATACGGTCCACGAGGACGCCATCAAGAAGCGGATCGGTGTTTTGTCGCCGGCCGTCATGCAACAGATCGACAACTGCCTCAAGCAAGCGCTGGGGCTGCCGTGAACCCTCAGCTTTCGAGAGTGGGCAAAGTATGCCTGCGGCACCGGATCACGACCAGAGAACTCCGCCTGGAAGAAAGGCAAAAGGTGCCAGGAACCGGCCTCTGCGCCCCGGCAAACGTGGTCGAGACCGTTTTGCCCTTGCCCCACCGGAGAAGTGCTGGGGAAAATGACTACCAAGTGGATGCTTAGCGCGGAGCCGGCGTTCTGGCCGCGGTTCGGGAGGTCAGGGAGGACCGGTCATGGTGCCAGGGATTGATCCCAAGGTCGATTACGTCTTCAAACGGCTCTTCGGCCGTGAACCGAATCGGGCCTTGGCCATCCACCTGCTCAACGCGGTGCTGGAGCCGCCCTCGCGCCAGCGCGTCGTGGATCTGGAATTGCTCAACCCCTTCAACGACAAGGACCGCCTCGACGACAAGTTGTCGATCCTGGACATCAAGGCACGCGACCAGAGCGGGCGGCAGTTCAACGTCGAGATGCAACTGCTGGCCAATCCCTATTTCCGTCAGCGGGTGCCGTACTACTGGGCCCGGCTGCACCAGAGTCAGCTCCAGGAAGGCCAGGACTACCGGCTGCTGCGGCCGACGCTCAGCATCTGCTTCGTGAACACGCCGCTCTTCCCGGAAGTGCCGGCCTATCACCTGGTCTTCGAGTTGCGCGAACGAGACCACCACTTGCTCTTCACGGACGATCTAGCCGTGCATATCCTGGAGTTGCCCAAGTTCACGAAGTCGGCCGCGGAGTTGACGACGCCGCTGGACGTGTGGTTATACTTTTTGCGGCATGGCGCGCGGCTGGACACCGAAGCCCTGCCGGCGGCGCTGGCCACGGTCGAGGAAATCCACCGAGCGATGGGGGAATTACAGATGGTGACCCAAAGTGACCTGGAACGGGAACGTTATGAGGCGCGGCTCAAGATGCAGCGGGACATCTCCTCGGCCTTGTTCGCAGCACGCGAGGAAGGCCGGAAGGAGGGACAGGTGGGGCAAATCCACGCCTTTGAGCGTCTGCTGCACCGTCCCCAGACACCGGCGGCGCAACTACTGGCGCTACCGCTGGAGGAACTGGAAGACTTGGCCCAGCAGCTGGAAGCCGAAGTGACCCGCTCCCCTTCGCCACCTTCGTGAATCGGTAGTTCCTGCTGGATCGCGTCAAGCGGCCATTCCAGAGGAAGTTACGCTTCGAGGAAGGACAGCGCGGAACCAGAAGACCGGCACCGCTGCGTGGGACTTCGTCTGGAGACGGATGAAGTGGCGGCGATTATGCGTAAGTACCGCACGGCCCTGAGCGCTGGCGAAGGCCAAGACGGCAGCATCGGGAATGCGCTGCTGGGCCTGCCCTGCTGCCTGGGCCGTCAGGACGTCGTGTCCGCGTAAGCGAAGCTGCTCGACAATCGGGTAATCGAAGTTCGCATCCGCATAGAGCCGGGCCAGGATGCCTCAGGCCTCTTCGTCTTCCTGGATGGCCTGGTCGATCTCTTCGCGGTGCCGCTTATAGAAGTAATCCCACGCGGCTTCGAGGTCGGCCTGGGTGAGGTCCGGGTGGTGCTCCAGGATGCGGGCATCCGTCAAGCCCAGTCGTTTCCATTCCACCAGACCGTAGACGGTGTGGCGCGTGCCGCGGATGCATGCATCGCCGCCGCACACTCCCGGAGTCTTCTCAATCCAGCTGGTTGCAGAGGGCATCCGCTGATCTCCACAATACTCCCTTCTTCAGTATACCTGCTCGGGATCCGAGGAAGCAACGCCGCTGCGCACCCGACGGCTTCGGGGCTCTGGCTCGGCATCCGGTGGAGGCGATGGCACCTCTTTCCCTTGGCCATTTGCCGACCCAGAGGTATCTTGGGGTACAGGCCGGTTTCCGCTCTCCCGGAGGCGTGCGTGGCCAGGAAGAAGCAATGGCACCCGGTGTTCGCCGAGCTGCTGAGGCCGGTGGTGGAGAGCCATTACAAACTGGAAACCAACGTGCCGGTCGGGGATGTGCCGCGCCAGGCCGACTTCGTCTTGCTGCGGCGCACCCGGGCTGGTCCGCTGCCCGCCGCCGGCTTGTGGCGCGACTTAACGACCTAGAATGTGCTGGAGTTCAAAGGGCCGACCGTCTCGCCGCGCGACGAGCACCTCAACCTACTGGTCGAACTGGGCCTCGGCATCTCCCGCCGCTTGAACGAGGAGCGGGCCAAGCAAAGGCAGCCGGCGCTGGGGCCCCAAGAGACGGCGCTGTGGTACCTGGTGAACCGGCTGGGCCGGCGCCTGCTCCGTAGCTGGGGGCAGCGCGTGCCGGGACTGCGGCCGCACGGACAGGCCATCTGGCGCTGCGAGGTACTGGGGCACCCGGTCTTCCTGGTCAGCGGCAACTCCTTGCCGGTCGAGGAAGCAAGCCTGCCGTTGCATCTGGTGGCCAGGGAGTCCGCCGAAACCGAGCAAGCCGTGGCGCGCTTGGTGGCAGGGCGCCCCGAGTTGTGGGAACGTTACGGCGGGTGGCTGGCGTCGCTGCACCCCGCCGCGTATAAGGAGGTTCAAGGCATGGCCAGACAGACCAGGGAACCCCTTCGCCTCGATCTGAGACCGATCGTCGAGTCGATGGGGATGGAGTGGGTCATTGAGCAGTTGGGCGCCAAGCATGTCATCGAACACTTGGGCGCCAAGCGCGTCATTGATGAACTGGGTGGGGTGAAGACGATTTGGGCGGAGCTGACCCCCGAGCAGCGGCGGCAGCTGAAGCGACTCATGGAAGAGTGAATGTCGGGAGCCAGGAAGGGTAGTCGGCGATCGAGGTTAGCAGCCAATGGCACTTCCAACAACCGGGGCTGGTGGCCCGTCCCGGGGCCAAGGTTCGTCCCACCTCGCCGACCGGGAGCCGCTTGCGTGCCTGCGGCGTTACCCCCTGTTCAATCTGCTCACGCCTTTTCAGCTAGCTACCTGGCTCGGGGCAGGACAGGAACTGACCCTCGCCACGGGGGAGACCATCTTTCAAGAGGGGGCGGCCGGCGTTTGGGCCTACCTGGTCCTGAAGGGTTCCGTGCGCCTCGTGCGGCGTTCGCAGCAAGGGCGTGAGATCAGCCTCGGTCGGATCGGGCCAGGGGAGCTGTTCGGCGAGTATGCTCTACTACCGCCGCACCGAAACACGGCCAGCTGCCGGGCGGCCAGCCCTGTTAGGCTCTTGAGCTTGCCCTTGCTGCCGCTACAGCCGGTGCTGGCGGCCATCCCTGGAGTCTCCCCGAGCCTCAAGAGCTGGCTCCGCCTGCACGGGCTGCTGGGGTACCTGCGCGACCAAGCTTTCCTCGGCTTCATGTCGGGCCCGAGCGCTCTGACTTATCTCGACTGCTTGCGGCCGGTGTCGTTCCGCGCCCTGCGGACCATTCAAGCAGACGGCCTGGGTAATGATTGCTGGTACTTCATCCAGAGCGGTCAAATTTGTTTACACCCAGCTGGTGATGCGGCAGCCGTGCCATCACGCGAGCTGGGGCCCGGCGATTGCTTCGGCGAGCTGGCGCTGTTGGGGCGCACGGGGTTGCCGATCGCCGTCACCCTCAGCACCACGCGCTGCCTGTGCCTGCCGCGCGACCTCTTCGCCCGACGCCCTGACCAGACCAAGGAATTGGGGGAGCAATCACTCGAGGATTGCCACATCTCCACGCAACGCAAAGCGTACGCTTGGGTCGGTCAGCGAGAGGCAGCCGACTGCGGAGTGGCTGCCCTGGCCATGGTAGCTCGGTTCCACGGCCTGGAGGTCTCCGTGGACAGTCTCCGGCAGCGCCTTGTTGTGGGAGAGTCCGGGGTGAGCCTGCTAGGGCTCCAGCGGGCGGTCGTGGGCCTCGGCCTGGGGTGCCTTCCCGTACGCTTGAGCGGGGAGCAACTGAGGCAGGTTGCCCTGCCGGCCATCGCCCATTTCCAGGGAGGGCACTACGTTGTCTTGTACGAATTCGGGGCCAACGGCGTGGTGATCGGTGATCCGGCGGCCGGGATCGTGCGACTGAGCCAGGAACTGTTCGCGCAGACGTGCTCGGGGAACCTCCTGCTGGTCCGTGCCCTGGCCGCGGACAGGCCAGACCATAGCGCGACCCCGGGAACCGTTGGCTGAAAGCGGAACCGGACCATGCCTCAAAGCCGTCAGGTCTTGCTCCATGCGCAGTCCGAGCGCCAATTTGCGTTGGGGGGTCCCGGAGGGGGCAAGCCAATCCAACGCAACCGCTAAGGATCCAGGATAGCCAGGTTGAAAAATCCAAAGCAAAGGCAGTTTCGGTGCAAGGCCCGCTACACCAGGATTTCCCGCACCACCTCGCCATGCACGTCCGTCAGGCGGAAGTCTCGGCCCTGGAAGCGGAAGGTCAACTTCGTGTGGTCCAGTCCCAGCAGGTGGAGAATGGTAGCCTGGATGTCATGGACATGGACGCGGCCGGAGACGGGGCCGAAGCCAAAGTCGTCGGTCTCGCCGTAAATCAGGCCTCTCTTCACGCCGGCGCCGGCCAACACCATCGGGAAGGCATCAATGTGGTGGTTGCGCCCAACCGTATCGCGAATCTCCCCCATGGGAGTCCGGCCGAACTCGCCTCCCCAGATCACCAGCGTCGAGTCGAGCAGTCCGCGACGTTTCAGGTCGATCAGCAAGGCCGCGGTCGCCTGGTCGATGTCCTTGCACACCTTGTCGAGGTCCTTATCGAGGTTTTCCCCGGGCCCGCCATGGTGGTCCCAATTCGTGTGGTAGAGCTGGATGAAGCGGACGCCGCGTTCGACCAATCGCCGGGCGAGAAGGCAGTTGTTGGCGTAGGATGCCTTGCCCGGCTCCGCGCCGTACAGCTCCAGGGTCTGCTTGGTCTCCTGCGACAGGTCGATCAGCTCCGGCGCGCTCGTCTGCATGCGGTAAGCCATCTCGTAGGCGGCGATGCGCGTTGCGATCTCGCTGTCCCCCGTGGCTTTGAGGCGCAACTTGTTCAGGTCACTCACCGCTTCAAGCGTCTCGCGCTGGCGGTCACTGGCGACGCCGGTCGGGTTGCTCAGATTCACAATCGGATCGCCGCCGGAGCGGAACGGCACGCCCTGGTAAGTGGTCGGCAGGAAGCCGCTGCCCCAGTTATGATAGCCGCCGCGCGGCCCACGCGGCCCGGATTGCAGCACCACGAAGCCGGGCAGATCCTGCGATTCGCTGCCCAGGCCGTACGTGAGCCAGCTGCCCATGCTCGGCCGGCCGAACTGCGGCGAACCGGTGTTCAAGAAAATCTTTGCCGGCGCGTGATTGAACACATTGGTTGCCACGGTGCGGACGAACGTGATCTCATCGACCACCTGGGGAAAGTGAGGCAGAAGCTCCGAGACGCTCAGGCCGCACTGACCGTAGCGGGCAAACTTCCGCTTCGTGCCCAGGAGCTTGGGCTTCTCCTTGGTGAAGTTATCCATGAAGGCGAAGCGCCTGCCCTTGATGAAGGAATCGGGGATCGGTTGTCCGTGATACTTCTGGAGCTCGGTTTTGGGCTCAAACAGCTCGAACTGGCTGGGTCCGCCGGCCATGAACAGAAAAATGATAGCCTTGGCCTTCGGTTCGAAGTGCGGCTTCTTCGGCGCCAGCGGGTTGACCGACTTGAGCGTCCGCGTGGCTTCTGCCGCCTGGGAGTTGCGGCCCAGGAGAGAGCCAAGGGCCATCGCGCCGAGGCCGACGCCGCACTCACGGAAGAAGTGCCGCCGCGTGCGGAGCAAAAGCGGATCGAGGTGGTCCATGAGGTTCACTCCCGCGTGATGAATTCGTCCAGGTTCAAGAGCACCCGCGCCAGCAGGACGAGCGCGGCTTTCTGGCTGGCCCATCCCCCCGTCAGCTCGGCGAGTTCCTTGCCAGCCGGACCGCCGCCGCTGAGCAGCGTGGCGGCCTCCGGGGGATGCGCCGCATAGTGAGACCGCTGCTTTGTCAAGAAAGCTGTCAGCCGTTGTCCTTCGGGCTCAGCCGGTTCACGGCCCAGGCACAGACGGAAGGCGTGCCGTACCTGCCCGGCTCCGCTCGTTTCGCCATCGCGCAGCACTCGGGCGGCCAGACCGTAGGCGTACTCGGAGAACCCGGTGTCGTTGAGCAGCGTCAGGGCCTGCAACGGCGTGTTGGAGCGGTTGCGGCAAGTGCAGGTGGTACCAGCGTCCGGGGCATCGAATGCCGTCAGGGCCGGGTGCGGGGCCGCACGATAGAACTGGGTGTACAGCCCACGGCGGTAGCGATCGAGGCCTTCGCTCGGCACCCACTTCCGCTTAACCTGCGTGAACGAATCGACCCCGTCCGGCTGAGGCGGATAGACGCTCGGCCCACCGAGATGTCGGTCGAGCAACCCACTCGCGGCCAGGGCCACGTCGCGAACGACCTCTGCCTCGAGCCGTAGCCGCGACTTACGGGCGAGGAGGAGATTGCGCGGGTCGATGGTGTCGAGGTCCGGCCGCGCTCCGGAGGACTGGCGGTAGGTTGCCGAGGTGACAATCCGCTTGTGCAGCGCCTTCAGCGACCAGCCTTGCTCCACCAACTCGCTTGCCAGCCAGTCGAGCAACTCCGGATGGCTCGGCGGCGTGCCCTGGGTGCCGAAGTCGTTCTCGGTTTCCACGATCCCCAGGCCGAAATAATGGCCCCAGATACGATTCACGGCCACGCGCGCCGTCAGCGGATTCTCCGGACTGACCAGCCAGCGCGCCAGGGCGAGGCGGTTGGCTTCCGCCTTCCGCAGAGGGGGCAGTGCCGCCGGGGTCCCCGGCATGACGCGTGCCCCTTGGCGCGTGAAATCGCCGCCGAGCATGACGTACGTCTCCCGTGGCGTCGCCCGCTCTTGCAACACCATCGTGGTCAGGTTCTGCGACGGGCCACGCCTTCCCCGGGTGGGTGGCTGGGCCTTCGGGTTGGCCGGGCCCAGGGTAAGGCTCGGCTCATCCTGGTTGTTGAAGAACGCGAAGAACTGGTAGTACTCACGCTGGCTGATCGGGTCGAACTTGTGGTTGTGGCACTGGCAGCAGCCGACGGTCAGGCCCAGCCAGACCGAACCGGTCGTATTGACACGATCCACGATCGACTCGACGCGGAATTGCTCCTTGTCGATGCCTCCCTCTTCGTTGATCTGCGTGTTGCGGTGGAACCCCGTGGCGACTTTCTGGTCGACGGTTGCGTTGGGAAGCAGGTCGCCGGCTAGCTGCTCGATAGTGAATTGATCAAACGGCAAGTCGCGGTTGAGCGCGTGGATCACCCAGTCGCGGTAGGGCCAGATGGAGCGCGGCGAGTCAATGCTGTAGCCGTTGGAGTCGGCATAGCGAGCGAGATCGAGCCAGTGCCGGCCCCAGCGCTCGCCGTAGTGCGGCGATGCCAGCAGCCGATCCACCTGTCTCTCGTAGGCGTTCGGACGCAAGTCCTTCAGGAAGGCATCGACTTCTTCGGGCGTGGGCGGCAACCCGGTCAGGTCTAGGGCCAGGCGGCGGAGAAGAGTGCTGCGATCGGCTTCCGGCGACGGAGCCAGGCCCGCCTTCTCCAACCCGGTCAGGATAAAGGCGTCGATCGAATTTCGCACCCAAGCGACCTGCTTTACCGTCGGGGGAGAGAGCCGCCGGACCGGGCGGAGGGACCAGTGCGTGGCCTTGGCAGCCACTTTCGCATCGGCTTCATCGGTGGGAGCTTTCGCCCCCTGATCCACCCACGCCTTGATCAGGGCGACTTCGGCTGGGGATAAGCGCGGTCCCTTGGGCGGCATGGCGACCACCTCGTTCGTGCCGGTCAGCGCGTGGAGGAGCCGGCTTTCGTTGCTGTGGCCGGGGACGATCGCAGGACCCGAGTTGCCTCCCTCCTTCAAGGCTGCAACGGAGTCCACGCGCAGGCTGTTGCGTTGCTTCATCGGACCGTGACACTCGACACACGAGCGCAGGAACAGCGGCTTGATATCGCGCCCGTAATCGACGGGACGAGCCGCCGGGTTAAACCCGGCGGCACCTTCGTCCGCAGCGGCAGCAGGAGCAAGGCTGAGCAGCAGTCCGGCCGTCACCAGCGGAAGACTCGTGCGGAGGTCAGTCATCATTCTGCACTCATCACATTCGGAAGGAGAAAGGATGAAGGATCAATGGTTCCTCCTTCACCCTCTACCTTCATCCATTGCGGCGGGAATGGCGTCGAATTTCCTCGACGGTGAGTGGCCGTTCGTAGACGGCCAATTCGTCAATTCGTCCCTCGAAGGGGCGGATCTGGCCGGGGAGGGGCAAGGGCCTTTGCTTCAGCCGGCCTACAAGCAGCCGGCAAGGCGTGGTGATCTCAGCG